>DAIMKK010000111.1:0-8053 GCA_036721745.1 Pseudolabrys sp.
CTCCAATGTACTTCCAATCGACCGAAGAATCTCTGCGTCAGGTTTGCTCATGCTCGACTCCTTGCGTGCCATCGGTCACCTCCATTTACAACGTTTTTTCAATATACATGGGGAAACAAAGACCGCGGCATCCTGCTGATGCACGACATCCATCCCGCCACCGCGATGGCGTTGCCGACGCTGCTCAAGGAACTCAAGAGCCAGGGCTATCACGTGGTGCAGGTGGTGCCGGCCGGCGAGCGGCCGGCGGTGTTACCCGAATTGGTGGCCTCGCCTGCCGAGGATAAGGGCAACTGGCCGCGCCTGCTGAAAACCAGCGCCAGCACCTCCAGCGATGAAACGCCGTCGCGCCACCGCATCAAGAAGGCCCACGCCAGCGGCAGGGCGGCGCTGCAACACCGCATCAAGAAGGCGCACTCCAGAAAGCGCCGTCCGGGGGCGGTCGCGAGCGTGCCGGCGTCAGATGACGCCGCATCCCACGGTTGGCAGCTAGGCCAATTCTAGCTCCCGCATTCGCTCGGTTCTCAATAGGCTGGCGCGCTTGCGCGTCGGCGCCGCAATAGACAATGCGGCGTCTTTGCAGCGCTAAAATTGTACGTTACGGGGCCTGGACATTCGCCGCAATGCGCTGACAATGCCGCTGCCAGGGGTTCGTATGAGTAGCGACATCATCCTCGAAACAGAGGATTTGACCAAGGAATTTGCCGGATTTCTCGCCGTCAACGGCGTCAGCCTGCGCGTCAAGCGCCGGACCATCCACGCTTTGATCGGACCCAACGGCGCCGGCAAGACCACCTGCTTCAATATGCTGACCAAGTTCCTCAGCCCGACGCGCGGGCGCATCCTTTTCAAAGGCAACGATATCACCGCCATGCAGCCGGCCGATGTCGCCCGGCTCGGGCTGGTGCGCTCATTCCAGATTTCCGCCGTGTTCCCGCACATGACGGTCTTGGAAAATGTGCGCATTGCGTTGCAGCGTTTGCGCGGCGGCTCGTTCGATTTCTGGCGCGCGGCTTCCGTTCTCGCCGCCTACAATGAGCGCGCGATGGCGCTGATCGACGATGTCGGTCTGTCCTCCTTTGCCGACTGGTTGGCCGTCGAGCTGCCCTATGGCCGCAAGCGCGCGCTCGAAATCGCCACCACGTTGGCGCTCGATCCCGAAATGCTGCTGCTCGACGAGCCGACGGCGGGCATGGGGCACGAGGACATCGACCGCATCGCGCAATTGATTAAGCGTGTCGCCACCGACCGCACCGTGCTGATGGTCGAGCACAATCTGTCGGTGGTGGCCGATCTGTCCGACCACATCACCGTGCTCACTCGCGGGCGCGTACTCGCCGAGGGCGACTACAAGACGGTCTCCAACAACAGCGAAGTGCGCGAAGCCTACATGGGAGTGGGGCATGCTTGATGCGCGAACGCCCCTACTCGCGATCAAGGACTTGCAGGCCTGGTATGGCGAGTCGCACATCCTGCACGGCGCCAGCTTCGACGTGCACGAAAGCGAGGTGGTCACCCTGCTCGGCCGCAACGGCGCCGGCAAGACCACGACGCTGAAGTCGATCATGGGAATGGTCGGACGGCGGCAAGGCTCGGTGCGCTTCGAGGGCCATGAACTGATCGACCGCTCGTCGGACCAGATCGCGCGTGCCGGCGTCGCCTTCTGCCCCGAGGAGCGCGGTATATTCGCCAGCCTCAATGTCGAGGAAAATCTCACGCTGCCGCCGGTGATCCGGCCGGGCGGCCTCTCGCTCGAGCGCATCTTCGAATTGTTTCCCAATCTCAAGGAACGGCTCGGCGCCAGCCAAGGCACCAAGCTGTCCGGCGGCGAACAGCAGATGCTGGCGATCGGCCGCATCCTGCGCACCGGCGCGCGTTTGTTGCTGCTCGACGAGCCGACCGAGGGTCTTGCCCCCGTCATCATCCAGCAGATCGGCAAGACCATCCGCACGCTGAAGGACCAGGGCTTCACCATTCTGCTGGTCGAGCAGAATTTCCGCTTCGCAGCGACGGTCGCGGACCGTTACTACGTCATGGAAAATGGGCGTATCATCGATCAGTTCGCCGCCGCCGAACTGGATGCCAATCTCGAGAAGCTGCACGATTATCTTGGTGTGTAACAAAAAGTACCGCTAGGGCACGAAACAAGGGGGATATGTCAATGAAACAAACCATGAGTTTGGCGGCCCTTGCCGTCATGTTGGCCTGCGGCACGGCCAGTGCCCAACAGATCAACGTCAAAATCGGCGTGCTCACCGACATGTCGAGTCTCTATGCGGACGCGACCGGCCCCGGCTCGGTCGCCGCCGCCAAAATGGCGATCGCCGATTTCACCAAGACTCATCCCAACGTGAAGGTCGAATTGGTCAGTGGCGACCATCAGAACAAGCCGGACGTCGGTTCGCAAATCACCAATCAGTGGTACGACGTCGACAAGGTCGACGTCGTCGTCGACGTGCCGAATTCCGGTGTGGCACTGGCGGTGAGCCAGATCACCGCTACCAAGAACAAGGTGTTCATCGTTTCCGGTGCCGCAACCTCCGACCTCACCGGGCCGAAGTGCAATGCCAACACCGTGCACTGGACCTACGACACCTGGATGCTGGCCAACGGCACCGGCAAAGCGATGGTGAAAACCGGCGGTGACACATGGTTCTTCCTGACGGCCGATTATGCTTTCGGCTACGCGCTCGAGCGCGACACCGCGGCGGTGGTCGAGAAAAACGGCGGCAAGGTGCTTGGCAAAGTTCGTCATCCGCTCAACACCAACGACTTCTCGTCGTTCCTGCTGCAGGCGCAGGCTTCCAAAGCCAAAGTCATCGGGCTCGCCAATGCCGGCGGCGACACCATCAACTCGATCAAGCAGGCGTCCGAGTTCGGTATCGTCAAAGGCGGCCAGAGCCTCGCCGGCTTGCTGGTGTTCGCCACCGACATCAATGCGCTCGGCCTGCAGACCGCCCAAGGTCTGTTCCTCACCGAAACCTGGTACTGGGATTTGAACGACGCCAGCCGCGCCTGGACCAAGCGCTGGCATAAGGAGCGTGGCGACCCCAAGAAATATCCGGCCATGAATCATGCCGGCGTCTATGCCGGCATCATGCACTACTTGAAGGCGGTCGCCGCGCTCAAGAGCACAGCCGACGGCAAGGCCGTGGTGGCGCAGATGAAGAAGATGCCGACCGACGATCCGTTGTTCGGCAAGGGCAGCGTCCGCGCCGACGGTCGCGTCATCCACCCGGCCTATCTGTTCGAGGTGAAGAAGCCGGAAGAGTCGAAATATCCCGGCGACTTCTATAAGACCCGCGCTACCATTCCGGCGGACGAGGCCTTCCGGCCGCTTAAGGAAGGCAACTGCCCGCTGGTGAGCGGCTAGATCGAAGCTATCCATAACAACAAGGAGGAATGCACATATGAGAAAAACCCTAGGGCTGGCGGTGCTCGCCGCCGCGCTCGCTTGCGGAACGGCCAACGCTCAGCAGATCAATGTGAAGATCGGCGTGCTCAGCGACATGTCGAGCCTCTATGCCGATATCGGCGGACCCGGCTCGGTCGTCGCCGCCAAAATGGCGATCGCCGACTTCACCAAGGATCACCCCAATGTGAAGGTCGACCTGGTCAGCGGCGATCACCAGAACAAGCCGGACGTCGGCTCGCAGATCGCCAACCAGTGGTACGACGTCGAAAAGGTCGACATGATCATCGACGTGCCGAATTCGGGCGTGGCGCTGGCGGTCAGCGAGGTCGCCAAACAGAAGAACAAGATCTTCATCGTCTCGGGCGCTGCGGCTTCCACCCTCACGGGGCCGAAGTGCAATGCCAATACCGTACACTGGACCTATGACACCTGGATGCTAGCCAACGGCACCGGCAAGGCCATGGTGAAGACCGGTGGCGATACCTGGTTCTTCCTCACGGCCGATTACGCTTTCGGTCATGCGCTCGAAGCCGATACCATTGCGGTAGTCGAGAAAAACGGCGGCAAGGTGCTCGGCAAGGTGCGCGTGCCGCTCAACACCAACGACTTCTCGTCGTTCCTGCTGCAGGCGCAAGCTTCCAAGGCCAAGGTCATCGGGCTTGCCAATGCCGGCGGCGACACCATCAACTCGATCAAGCAGGCGGCCGAATTCGGCATCGTCAAGGGCGGTCAGAGCCTGGCCGGGCTGCTCGTCTTCTCGAGCGACGTCAACGCGCTCGGTTTGCAGACCGCCCAGGGCCTGGCGCTGACCGAGACTTGGTACTGGGATATGAACGACACCAACCGCGCCTGGACCAAGCGTTGGCATGAGGCGGGCGCCGCAGCCGGCAAATTCCCGACCATGATCCATGCCGGGGTCTATGCCGGCATCTTGCACTACCTCAAGGCGGTCACCGCCCTGAAAAGCGCGGCCGACGGCAAAGCGGTGGTCGACAAGATGAAGGCGATGCCGACCGACGATCCGCTGTTCGGCAAGGGCTCGGTCCGCGTCGACGGCCGCGTCATTCACCCGGCCTATCTGTTCGAGGTGAAGAAGCCGTCGGAATCGAAGTATCCCGGCGATTTCTACAAGGTGCGCGCCACCATCCCGGCGGATGAGGCGTTCCGCCCGCTGAAGGAAGGCGGCTGCCCGCTGGTCAGCGGCTGATCGTGACGGCAATCGGGGGGCGGGCCTTGCGGCCCGCCCCTTCGCCTGACGGAGCATTTACGTGTTTGAAATTTTCGGAATTCCTTCGACGGCGCTGTTCGGACAGCTCCTGATCGGGCTGATCAATGGATCGTTCTATGCGCTGTTGAGCCTCGGGCTGGCCGTGATTTTCGGCATGCTCAACATCATCAATTTCAGCCACGGCGCCCAGTACATGATGGGCGCCTTCGTCGCCTATCTCATTCTGCAATATTCCGGCATCGGCTATTGGCCGGCGCTGATCGTCGCACCCGTGCTGGTCGGCATCACCGGCATGATCGTCGAGCGGCTGTTCCTGCAATGGCTGTACAAGCTCGACCATCTTTACGGCCTGCTGTTGACCTTCGGACTGGCGCTGATCATCGAAGGCGTGGCGCGTAATTATTTTGGCTCGGCCGGCTTGCCTTACGTATTGCCGGAGTCGCTGCGCGGCGGGCAAAATCTCGGCTTCATGTTTCTTCCCAACTATCGCGCCTGGGTGATCGTGGCATCGCTCGGGATCTGCTTCGGCACCTGGTTCGTCATCGAGCGCA
This sequence comes from Pseudolabrys sp., assembly GCA_036721745.1. Lineage (GTDB taxonomy): Bacteria > Pseudomonadota > Alphaproteobacteria > Rhizobiales > Xanthobacteraceae > Pseudolabrys. The sequence continues at coordinate 5,195 of DAIMKK010000111.1, forward strand.
CGCGGCTCGGCGCGTATCTGCGCGCCGCCACCGAGAACCCGAGCTTGGTGCGCGCCTTCGGCATCAACGTGCCGCGCATGATCACGCTCACCTACGGTTTCGGCGTGGCGCTCGCCGCATTCGCCGGCGTGATGGCGGCGCCGATCTACAACGTGTCGCCGCAGATGGGTTCCGAACTGATCATCGTCGTGTTCGCGGTGGTGGTGATCGGCGGCATGGGGTCGATCCTCGGCGCCATCGTCACCGGATTCGGGCTCGGGGTGATCGAGGGCCTGACCAAGGTGTTCTTCCCCGAGGCGTCGAACACCGTGATCTTCGTCATCATGGCGATCGTGCTGCTGGTCCGCCCGGCCGGCCTGTTCGGGCGGAGGGGCTGATGGACCGCAGCGCCAATTCCGTACAGAGCGCCAGTTCCACGGCGCTTCCGGCGAGTAAAACAATTGCCTTCACCATCATGGTGATCGCGCTGGTGGTGGCGCCGTTCTTCACCTATCCGCTGTTTCTGATGCAGGTGATGTGCTTTTCGCTGTTCGCCTGCGCCTTCAATCTGCTGATCGGCTATGTCGGCCTGTTGTCGTTCGGCCATGCACTCTATTTCGGCTGGGCGAGCTATTTGTCGGCCTATGCTGCGAAAGCCTGGGGCTTCCCGCCGGAACTTGCGATCCTCACCGGCACCGCGATGGCCGCCCTTTGCGGTCTCGCCGCCGGCTCACTGGCGATCCGCCGCCAAGGCATCTATTTCGCCATGATCACGCTGGCGCTGGCGCAAATGATGTATTTCTTCGCGCTGCAGGCGAAGTTCACCGGCGGCGAGGACGGCATTCAGGCTGTCCCGCGCGGCCACCTGTTCGGCTTCATCGACCTGCACAACGAGATGGCGATGTATGTCGTCGTGCTGGTGATTTTCCTCGCCGGGTTCCTGTTCATCTACCGTATCGTGCATTCGCCCTTCGGCGAGGTGCTCAAGGCGATCCGCGAGAACGAACAACGCGCGATCTCGCTCGGCTACAAGACCGAGCGCTACAAGCTGATCGCCTTCGTGCTGTCGGCGACACTGGCGGGCGTTGCCGGCGCAACCAAGGCGATCGTGTTGCAGCTGGCCTCGCTCACCGACGTCAATTGGCCGATGTCGGGCGAAGTCGTGCTGATGACCCTGCTCGGCGGGCTCGGCACCATATTCGGCCCCATCGTCGGCTCGTTCGTGATCCTGACGATGCAGTACAAGCTCGCCATCGTGGGCGAGTGGGTGCTGGTGATCCAGGGCGTGATTTTCGTGGCCTGCGTGTTGCTGTTCCGCCGCGGCATTGTCGGCGAGATCGCCAACCGTCTGCGCATCCGGCTTTGAATCGCCGCCGCCAAGCGGTTGTACGCCTCGATAAGGCGTTGAAATGCCGATTATAAGGCTGGTGCGGCCAAGAGGACTCGAACCTCCACGGGTTGCCCCGCTAGCACCTCAAGCTAGTGCGTCTACCAATTCCGCCATGGCCGCATGGAGGGAGCGCGGTTCCTGTAACAAATAGGGTCTTGAGGGACAAGGGCCGCCAAATGCGGCCCGGGCGCTCAGCGCATATCCTGCTGCCGGGGCATGATCTCGCCGACCTCAACCGCGATGCGGTTGCCGCTGACCACCACCGTGCCCTTGGCGACCGGCATGTCATTGGCGAGGATACTGACGGCGTCGTCCTCGTGCGAGTCGAGTTCGATGATGGCGCCGCGGCCGAGCCGGAGCACCTGATGAACCGGCATGAAGGTGGTGCCGAGCACCACCGTAATATCGACCGAAACTTTGTCGAGAGTTGCCACGTGTTCCATTCCCATTGCTCCCGCGCGCTTGCGAGCAGACTTCAAGTCACCATGGTATGGTGAACGGATGGTTAACGTACGTAACGAATTGACTGTCGGGCTTGCCCCGCCGCCCGGATCGAAGCCGGTTGAGTGGCGAGTGAGCGATTCGCTCGTGCCCTATGAGGCGGCGGTGGACGCCATGCAGGCGCGCGCGGCGGCCATTGCCGCCGGCAAAGCGCCGGAGCTGGTCTGGCTTTTGGAACACCCTCCCCTTTATACCGCCGGCACCAGCGCCAAGCCCGGCGAGCTGATCGACGCGCGCTTTCCGGTCTTCGAAAGCGGCCGCGGCGGCCAGATGACATATCACGGGCCGGGCCAGCGCGTGGCCTATGTAATGCTCAATCTCAAGACACGCGGGCCTGACGTGCGCCGCTTCGTTGCCACGCTGGAGGAATGGATCATCAGGACGCTGAGCCGTTTCAATGTGCGCGGCGAGCGGCGCGAGGACCGCATCGGCGTCTGGGTGCGCCGGCCGGACAAAGACGAAGGCATCGAGGACAAGATCGCAGCCATTGGCATCCGCGTGACGCAATGGGTCACGCTGCACGGCATGGCGCTCAATGTCGAACCGGACCTCACGCATTTTTCCGGTATCGTGCCGTGCGGGGTGAGCGAACAGCGCTACGGCGTCACAAGTTTGGCCGATCTCGGCATTCCGGTGTCGATGCCGGAAGTGGACATGGTGTTGGCCCAAGAATTCGAGGCGCTGTTCGGGGCAGCCGATTACGCCGTCGGCAGCAGCGAGAACACATCGCCCGGCGCGCGCAGCTTGAGTTCGTCCTCGCTGCCTTCGCGCTGATTGAGCGCGTCGACGCGGGCGGAATAGGGCCCGCGCCGGCAGGCCTCGACAACGGCGTCCACTTTTTCCCGCTCGCCGGCGAAGACCACCTCGACGCTGCCGTCGCGGCGATTGCGCACCCAGCCTGCGAGGCCGCGCCGGAGCGCCTCGTGCTCGACGAAGGCGCGGTAGCCGACGCCCTGCACGCGCCCGCGCACGACCATGTGGCGGATGAC
>DAIMKK010000112.1:0-7850 GCA_036721745.1 Pseudolabrys sp.
TGGCGATGGGGAACTTGCAACGGACGCGGCGGCGGCAAAGGCACGTTACCGGCGATGGCGACCGGATGCTGCGGCATCAGCGGCATGGCGCTGGCCTGCATCGTGGCGGTCGCGCGCGGCCAACGATCCGCAAAGGTCACGGCCGGGGCGCTGGCGAAAGCCGGGACGTCTTGCACGAGCGCCAGCGTGCGCGGGCCCGTTGGCGCGCTGGCGTGGATAACAGGATTGGTCGCAACAAAGCTGTTGACGATCCAGGCGGCGGCAAAGGTGACGGTCGCGACAAGCACCCCGACGGCAGCCACAGCGCCGAGGGCCATGACGGCGTGGCGGCCAATCGCTCGCAGCAGCCGGCGCCAATCGCCAAAAGTGAAACTACGAGCGCCGAAATAACGGACGTCACAAACCGTGGCGGTCGTATTCTTCATGACCAACGCTACTCAAACGCGACGACTCACAATGACGCACGAGCCACACGCGCCGCTTGCAACGCGCCGGCCGGTTTCGATCGTTTGCGAGAGTCGGAACTTAGGTCCCGGCATCCCCATGCCACCGCCTCACGACATGTCAGGCGGCGACAAAACTATGCAGGGTACAGGGTTAAGCGCTTGTAAATGGCCGCGCCGATGTCGGTGCGCGGCTACGTCCAGCACGTTTCGATGCCCACAAAAATCGGCTAAGGCGGCGTTGTGCAATTCGCGGCGGTGCGCCATATATCCTTCGAACCACCTTCCCCCCAGGAGCCTGAATGAGCTTTCGAACGCCCGACGTATTGGAACGTCGCAATAACGCCGCCGCCGTCAAAAAGGCGATGCTGGAGAAGTTTCGCGCCGTAGCGCTTGACCCCGTATTAGCCGAGCAGCAGCGCGCCAAGCGGGTGGCGGTGAACGAGGCGCGTGAGACCCGCATGGCCGAGCGCGACGCCGCCAGGAAGGTCCGGGAGGCCGAATTGGCCGCGCAGGCCGCGCGTGAGGCCGAGCTCGCCGCGCAGGCGAAACGCGAGGCCGAGGAAGCCGAGGCGCACGCCAAGGCTGAGGAGGCCGAACGGGCGCTGGCGCTCGCGGCCCAGCAAAAAGCCGAGCGCGACGCCCGCTACGCGGCCCGCAAGGCGGCCAAAAAGGTCCGCCGGCGCGGCTACTGACGGCTTAAGCAGACGCAACGAACGAATAGGCGCCCTCTTGCGGCGGGCCGTACTTCTGGCACAAACAGACGCCGCTCAATGGGCCGCTCTTCAATGACCGCCATCCAACGCTGGCTGCTCGCTTTGCTGCTTACCGCAGTGGCGGTAGTGGTCTGCTATCTGTGGATCGACCGGCCACTCGCATTACTCGCGCATGCCCATAGCGCGCGGCGCGAAACCTTCGCGAGCCTCACATACGTTCCGGACCTGCTCATCCCGCTCGCCGCCGCGGCCTTCGTCGGGTTCGGCCTATGGGCGCTGGCCGGGCGGTCGTTCTCGCAACGCGTGACCGCCGGCAGTCTTTGCAGCACCAGCCTGATCGTGGCCGAGACCATCAAGGCCCAACTCAAACTCGTCTTCGGGCGGCTGTGGCCGGAGTCTTGGGTCGGCAACAACCCGTCGTTCATCCACGACGGCGCCTACGGCTTTAACTTCTTTCATGGCGGGCAAGGCTACGCGTCGTTCCCGTCCGGGCACACTACCGCGATTTGCGCTTTGGTCTCGGTGCTCTGGATGCTCTATCCGCGGCTGCGGCCGCTTTATGCGTTCGCCGTAGTGGCGGTCGGCATCGGCCTAATCGGCGCCAATTATCACTTCCTCGGCGACGTGATCGCCGGCGGTTTCGTCGGCAGTTCGACCGGCTGGATGACGGTTGCGCTGTGGCGGACGCGGCAATCACGCGGCAATGCCTCGGAGTGACGAAACGAGGCCCACCACAAGATTTTTAGAAATCCGTCACGCGAATCACTTAGCCTTGCTCCTTATGGCGGTTCGTCAGTTACGGATCGATCGGAAGCCTGGGTCTTCGGGGCCTCAACGTTCCCGAACGCCGGTCGCCCTGCCGCCTCGCGCACAAAAACCTCTACTTTCATTCCCGACGGTGCCGCGCTTGCGCGCGGACCGCGGTGTTGCGCGTTCATCCTCCAGTCCACCAGAAGGAGTCGGCCCGTGGGCAAAAATCTCAATCGGAAAAGACGCCGCCATGAGCGCCAGTTCGGATCCGCCGAGATCATAAATTTCCTCGACCCGAAATTCGAAGTCGAACGCGCGCTGCCCCCGATCAAGGCTCTCAACCCCACCCAGGCCGACTATCTCGACGCCCTTCGCAAAGTTCCCCAGGTGATCGTTCTCGGGCCCGCGGGCACCGGCAAAACCTGGATCGCGGCTACCCACGCCGCCGACCTCTACCGCAACCGACGCATCGACAAGATCATCCTCACCCGCCCGAACGTGCCGTGCGGGCGCTCGCTCGGCTATTTCCCCGGCTCGCTGGAAGACAAGTTCGCGCCCTGGGCGGCGCCGGTCAGCGAGGCGATCAAGGAACGCATCGGCAAGGCGGCCTATGCCATCGCGCTGAAGAACGGTGGCATCGAACTGGTGCCGTTCGAGGTCATGCGCGGGCGCTCGTGGAAGAACGCCTTCGTGTTGCTCGACGAGGCGCAGAACGCGACGCCGGCCGAGATCAAGACGTTTTTGACGCGCATCGGCGAGGACTGCACCGTGGTGATCAACGGCGACGTCAGCCAATGCGATCTCGACAGAGACAGCGGCTTGCGCACGGTCATCGCCATGATCGAGGCGCAGAACCTGCCGGTGCCGGTGATCGAATTCACGCGCGCCGACATCGTGCGCTCGGGGATTTGCGCCATGTGGGTAAACGCCTTCGACGAAGCGCAGATTTAGCTAAGCGGCGCGTACCATAACACCGCTTGCTCGCCATGAGCGGCGCCATGAGCGCGGGCAATTGAGGTGCGTCAACGCGGCCTGCTGCGAAGCGTGGTTGCTGCTCGGCATCCTTCCCGGGAGACGCAGCATGGCCACCACGACCGACCACCCCGATCACGGCATCGACGCGTTGCTGCCGGCGGAAATCGCTGAAAAAGCGGAAGCGGTCGGCGCTCATAAAGCGCGGCTGGACGTGCTTAGTCTTATCGCTTTGGCCGTACTGGCGGGCGCCTTCATTGCGCTCGGCGCGATGTTCGCGACCACCGTCTTGGCGGGCGCCGACGGCGTCATTCCGTTCGGCGCGGGCCGGCTCTTGGCGGGCATCGTGTTCGGTCTAGGCCTGATCCTGGTCGTGCTCGGCGGCGCTGAACTGTTCACCGGCAACAATCTGATGGTGATGGCGTGGGCCGCCGGCAAACTGCCGTTGCGCGACATGCTGCGCGCCTGGACAATCGTCTATATCGGCAATTTTATCGGCGCGATCGGCACCGCCCTGCTGGTGTTCCTGTCCGGCCAGTATCTCGCCGGGCACGGCACAGTCGCCGCCGTCGTGCTCAATATCGCGGCCGCCAAGACTGCCCTGCCCTTCGGTCAGGCGCTCTTTCTCGGCATCCTGTGCAACGTACTGGTATGTCTCGCGGTGTGGCTGTCGCTCGGCGCCCGCACCACCAGCGACAAGGTGCTGGCCGTGCTGTTCCCGGTTTCCGCTTTCGTCGCCGCCGGCTTCGAGCATTCGGTGGCAAACATGTATTTCATCCCGCTCGGCCTGTTCGTGAAGGCCTGGGGCCCGGCCGAGATGTGGTCGCAGCTCGGAAACAGCGCCGCCGCCTTTGCCGGCCTGACCTGGCCGGCATTTTTCCGCAGCCTGATCCCGGTCACGATCGGCAATATTATCGGCGGCGGCGCGCTGGTCGGCGGCGTCTACTGGTTTATCTATTTGCGCAAACGCTGACGGCTATTCGCAAGGCCGGGCGCTACTTCGCGCATAGCTTGTCGAGGCCCTCGAGCGTGTCGCCGATTTCCTTGCCGGCCTTGGAATTCGCGTCTATGTCCTGCAACCCCTCCATCAAGGCGGCGTACTCGGGCCCGAGTTTCTTGGTCATGTCATCCATTTTCTTGGACAACTCGTCGACTTTCTTGGTGTCTTTCTTCTGATCGGCCTGGTCGATCTGCTCGCCGAGCTTAGCCATATCGCAATAAGTCTGCGTCTTGGCCTTGTCGGCGCTGATGATCGCGACGACCTTTTGCGCGTCCGCCTTGGTCACCTTGGCCTTTTGCGCCTGCGCGTAAGCCGGCAACGCGGCGATCGCGATAACGGCAACGATCAACTTCAGTTTCATGGAGGCCCCCTTGAGAGCAGATTGGCGGAATGAATGTGTCCGTTCCGCTTCGGATGCGATGATAGGCGGCAATAATTGCGGCAAGATAGGGGCCTTCGGCCCAGTCACCAAGACCGAAGGCCGAGTTATGCCATCCGCCAGGTAACGGCGCCGGCTCCGCACAGCGGCAGCCCAAAGGCGACGACTAGAATTATATCCGCCGGGTTGCGATGGATGATCGCGAACAGGACGATTGCCGCGCCAAACAGGAACATGATGGCTGCGTGCCTGCGGCCCCTCTTCTTCAAAACCTCGCGTGGCACCGGCGCGCCAACCAACACCGTCGCCCCGCAAGCTCGGCAAAAGCGATCGCTCGGAGAGATTTCAGCCTCGCATGACCAGCAATGCGGAGTCACAACGGACCGGCCGTCCGTTTTGTTTGTCGTTGCCTCAGCGGCGCCCATGCAATGTTCGTCTACCGCGCCGGCTTGTGCGAGATGTGATAAGACATCACGCCGGTGAGGAAGCTGCGGCTTTCGATGTCGACGAAGCCCAAGCCCTTGAGCAGCTCGTCCAGTTCGCGCGGCTTGTAGAAGTGCCGGATGGCGTCCGCGAAATAGCCGACGCATTTCATGCTCTCGGCGGAACTGCCGAACAGCTTGGCGGTGAACCAGACCGAGAAGCGCAAGTAAGCGAGATACGGAATTTCGACGATGCGCGAGGACGGGCGCAACATGTCGTCATGGCAGAAGATGCCGCCCGGCTTGAGCACGCGATGGATTTCCTTGAACGCGCGGATGATCTCGAGATGGCGCGAGGCGAATTGCAGCGTCACCGCGTCGAACGAATTGTCGGGGAACGGCAGCACATGGGCGTCGCAGACCTGGGCATGGATGGTCAATTTGCGCTCGCGGGCGCGGTTCTGGCCCTCGGCGGTCATGTGCGGGCTGCCATCCACGGCATGGATATCGAGCGTCGGATCGAGCGCCAGAAGCTTGAGCGGGACTTCGTGTATCCCTGAACAAACGTCGAGCACCTTGGCGCCCGGCGGCAGATGGCGGTGGACCGCCTGCGCGAAAATGCTGCTCCAGCACGCGCAAGTCCCGAGTGAGGCGACGGCGTTGCCTTTGTCGTAATAGGTCGGCACGTCCCGGAACACTTCCGGGATCAAGGTCCGCCATGTCTCGCCAAACAGCTGTGAACGAAGATCTTCTTTTTTCAAGAAATCTTCTGAGATGCTCATCCTGTCCCCCACGGCTAGGCGCCGGATCATATACATGAAGCGCGAGGTCTACCAAGCAAAGGCTGCCCTTACCCGACCACCAGCGCCACGAGAGAAGCCCGATGGATCGGGAACTATCAGTTTTATAGGTCAATTCCGGCCAGCAGAAACTGATCTCGATCAAAACCCGTGGACACTAAACCAGGCGAAAAAGCCCGGCGGGCCTGCGCGGCCATTTTGATAAATCGCAAAGCGGCGTGGCCGGCCTATCGGCATGCTAATTGATTATGCATGTCGATACGCCGAACGGACCGGATCGGTTTCGGGCGCTTTATGCGGCAAACCACGATCGCGTGCATCGGCTGCTGGGGCGCGTAGCCGGCCAGCAGGACGCCGAAGACCTGACCCAGATCGTTTTTACCAAAGCGGCCAGAGCTTTGCCGCGGTTCCGCGGCGATGCACGCCTTTCCACCTGGGTTTACCGGATCGCGACCAATGTCGCGGCCAATTGGCTGCGCGGCCGCGCGGCGCGCGAGGTCAAACAGACGGTTCAACTGCCTGACGTCGTGGAGGGCCAAGGCGGCGCGAACGCCGCGGTTCCCGATCCGCAACCCTCGCCGGAGCAGCGGCTTATCCGCAAGCAAATGCGCGCATTCACCCGTGACGAGATCGGACGGCTTCCTAGGGCCAACCGGGCTGCGTTCATCCTTGGTGAACTCGGCGGCCTCAATGACGAGGAAGTGGCGCAAGCGCTGGGCATCAGCCTGGCCAATGCCAAAGTCCGATTGCACCGCGCGCGGGCGCACCTGAAAACGGCCATCGCCGCGCGCTGCGACTTCTACCGCACCGAGTTGTCCTGCGCGCCGAACTCGCCGGGCTGCTGCCCGCCGGCCGCGCCGTCGAGCAGCGCCTCATCCGATCCCTTGTAACCTTTTCCGATCGCGCTCCGTCTAACGGGGTCGAGCGGCTGGCAATGGCCGCACCGGACCGGAGTTCGACCCATGAAAAATCGTTGTCACGCGCCTTACGTCATGCTTGCGTTCGCCCTGCTGGGCACAAGCATCGCGTTTTATGACTCCTACTCGCTTTATAACGATCAGCCATTGTGGTGTCCGCCGCCGATCAATGGCTGCAACGAGGTCGCCAATAGCGTTTATGGCCGCATCTATAATCTGCCAGTCGGCTATTATGGCGTCGTCTTCTATCTTTATATGTTCGGCTTGGCGGGCCTGCTCGCGCTCGAACCGTTCTCGCGCGCTACGTTGGGCGGCGCTTGGATACGCCGCGCTCGGCGTGGGCTTCTCGATCTATTTTATGATCCTGCAAGTCGCGTTTATCCATGCCTTCTGCATTTACTGCCTCGCCTCAGCGGTCACGACCGTGCTGCTGTTGATGGCGGCGTTCGCGCATTTTCGGGCGAGCCCGTCGGGTTTGGTTCCGGCGACCGGCTGAGCCCACCGCACGCCGGCACGGGCTCCAGTTTATCGATCACCGTTAACGTACGGGTTACGATAATACGCGAGCACGATGCTAAAACGGCAGTGTATCCGGCGAATTAGTCTTAATTTACAACGTTTATTCGCCGCGGTTGTCAAACTGCTAAGAATGCCCGGCTAATTTGCGCGATCCATGCGGGTCCAGACGCAGAGCATATTTCCATGAACGTCGCCGTCAATCTTGCCCAAACAGACAACCGTTCCGCCGTCGCGATCATCGGCGCCGGCCCTTACGGCCTCGCCGCCGCCGCGCATCTTCGCGCCGCGAATATTCCCATCCGCATTTTCGGCGACGCGTTGTCGTTCTGGCGTAACAACATGCCGGTCGGCATGAAACTGCGCTCGCCCTGGACGGGCACCCATATCGCCGATCCGCGCCGCCGCCTCACGCTTGACGATTATTACCGGCAGGCCGGCATGGACGTGCCGAAGCTGCTGCCGGTGGAAAATTTCATCGATTACGGCCTCTGGGTCCAGCAACACGTGGCGCCCGACCTCGATACCCGCACCGTCAGGCGCGTGGAGGCAATCGATGGCGGTTTCCGCCTCATGCTGGAAGACGGCGACATGTTCTTTGCCGAGCGCGTGGTAATGGCCACTGGTCTGCTCGGCCATGAATTCCGCCCGGCGCAATTCGACGGCTTGCCGCGCGCACTGGTCAGTCATTCCTGCGAGCACACAGATTCCGAACGTTACCGGGGAAAACGTGTCGCCGTGATCGGCCGCGGTCAAAGCGCATGCGAGTCGGCCGCCTTGCTGCACGAAGCGGGTGCCGAGGTCGAGATCATCTGCCGCGGCAATCTGGTCTGGAACGCGGACCCCATCCAGCGCAGCGCGATGCGCAAAGTGGTGCGCGCGGTGCTCGGCAATATGCTGATCCCGCCGTCGCAGGTCGGGCCGTTCCCCTACAA
>DAIMKK010000113.1:0-7847 GCA_036721745.1 Pseudolabrys sp.
TTAATTCGAGATTGGTCCCTGACAGGCTGGCCTTGAGCCGACGGACCATTGGCGGCTGACTTTCCATAGCTCCCGACCGTTCGGATGACCGGTCGGCTCTCGACGGAGACGCCGTCCCGGCAATAATGGTTAGCTGTTTTTCTCATTTCGACAAACTGGCGACGATTGACAAGGCGCAAAGGGTATAAAAAACAAAGACACATACTGATACCATCGGGGAGTTCGCCGCCCTCACCCAAGCGGACCGGGTTTGAAATCCGACCAAAAACTATGCGGGCCACGGCGCGTCGGCGCCAGCTGGAGAGAAAACTTTGATCAACGAAGACGGCACCATCGGGCGTCGTGAGCTTCTGTCCTTGTCGCTGTGGACAGCCGGCACGGCGATTACCGCACGGTCGCGGGCGGCCTCCGCCTTGCTCGAATCCTCTGCGCCGGCCGCCGACCTGCTGCCCGCCAAGCCGAAAGAGCTCCCTGTCCGCTGGCGAGACCGGGCGGATGCGTTTGATCGTTATGTGATGAACCGGGCAAACGAGGTGCTGCAGACCCATTCCGACGGCTTGCATTATTTCGCCTCCGCCCTCGACGGCGACGGCGATGGAGGCCTGACCACCTTCGCCCCGATCGTGCTTGGAAAGATCCTTCGCGGCGACGCTGTGGATTGGCTGGCGCCCTCGATGGCGGCTTATTACAGCGACCGGTACGGGGTCTTCCTCGACGGCAGGCACGCTGCGTCCTGCGAATATTGGTACCTCATGAACGTCAATGCGCTCGCCGGCGGAGTTGTGCGACGGCATATGTCGCAAGACCCAGTGTGGCGCGCGCGGGTGCGCAACAGCGCAGATCGACTGATCGCTCTGGCTCACCAGCTGAATTACGACTTCAACGACCAGGGCTATCGATTTGATTCGGGCCTGCCCTGGACGAAGCAGGACATTTATCGTCAGCCGGACGCGATCGGCGGCTACGGCTATCTCATGCTCCTGGCCCACGAGATGTTCGGAGGCGCACAGTATCTCGCGGAGGCCAAAGAGGCGCTTCGGCGCTACCTCTCGTTCCCGACAAACCCGTGGTACGAAGTCCCCAGCGGGGCCATGGCCTGCCTTGCCGCGGCGCGCCTTTCAGTGGCTGATCCCGCAATCGATGTCGGCAAGGCGCTTGGCTTTGTGCTCGATGCCGGAGGCCGCCCTTTGCAGACCGGCAAGTGGGGTGCGGATGAAGTGGGCGGCCTCATGGCCGGATTCCGCACGGAACCAGCGGGCGAAGCGTACAGCATGGAGTCGCTGATGACCGCCGGCTATCTGTTGCCGGTCCTCCGCTATTGCCCGGAATTTGCAACTATCATTGGCAGATATTTGCTGAATGCGGCGGCGAACATGCGGCTGTTCTATTCGGATTGCATCGGCCCGCAACACCAGAGCCGGCCGGACCTCACCTCGGCCGTTCCTTATGAGCGCCTGAGCCGCTCCCTGGGGGGGAAGTCACCTTATGCGTCGGGCGACTATGGAAGCCATCGATCCATCTATGGAGGCGCTTACGCCCTTTGGTGGGGCGAATTGATGAAGCCCACCGCCCACCCGCACATTCTGCAGATGGACGTCACGCTCACCGATTTCCTCGAGCAAAGGAGATATCCGACTTATCTCTATTACAATCCGCTCGGCCAAGCGGCGGCCGTCGCACTGCCCGCGGCGGCGGAAGAGTCGCAGGTCTACGATCTCACTGCTCACGCATTCCTGGACACGCGTGGACGCGGCCGGTCGTCACTGACCATCCCGGCGAAGGGATCGCGCGTGATCGTCATCGTTCCGGCGCATGCCCGCTGCAACCTGAAGAACGGAACATTGTATTGCGGCGACGTGGTCGTCGAATACGCACCGCGGCAACGGAACCGCGGCGCTAGGTCATCGATCGGCGAAAGGAACATCTGAACGCCGACGTCGAGACGGGCCGATTCAGCGGGTTGCCCCAAAAGTTCGCGTTCCAGCTGTTTTCAAAAAAGGTGATTGACAGATCGCCAAATAAAAAAACAAAACCGCATACTTATATTGGAGGGAGAGAGAGATGAGCCGCCTGAACCTTTTCACGGTCGTGGTCGCGTCGCTGGCGGGTCTGCTCTTCGGTTTTGACACCGCGGTAATTTCGGGTGTCACCGCCGCCCTCCGAGCGGTCTTTCATCTCGGTGACGCGGGCCTTGGCCTGACCGTATCCATCGCCCTGATTGGAACTTGCGTTGGCGCGCTGGCCGCTGGATTCATCGGTAATCGATTAGGCGGCCGGGATACGTTAAAAATCGTCGGGTTGCTGTTCTCTGTCGCGTCGATTGGCTGCGCCTTCGCGCCAACGGTTTACATTTTCGGCTTGTCGAGACTGATGCTCGGACTTGCTGTTGGCGGCGCGTCCGTTCTCGCGCCGGTCTACATCTCGGAGATTGTGCCGGCGCGGCGCCGCGGGTTCATGGTCGGCCTGTTCCAGTTCAATATCGTGCTTGGCATCCTGCTTGCGTACCTGAGCAATTTTATCGTCAGCGAGCTTGTCGCCGGCGACGCCCAGTGGCGCTGGAAAGTGGGTGTCGCCGCAATTCCATCGCTGTTCTTCCTCGTCACGTTGTTCTTCATCCCGCAGAGCGCGCGCTGGCTGGCTGCACGGGGGCGTTTGGCCGAGGCCGAGGAAAGCCTGAGGCGCGTGGGCGCGACCGAAACGCTTTCCGAAATAACCGCGCCTGAAGAGGGGCATGGGCGATTGAGTTGGCGACTGCACAGAAAGCCGATCATTTTCGCCATGCTTTTGGCGTTTTTCAACCAGTTCACCGGCATCAACGCCATTCTTTACTATCTGAATGACATCTTTGCCGCTGCCGGTTTTGGCAAGGTATCCGGCGATTTGCAGGCCGTGGCCGTCGGATTGGCCAATTTGCTGGCAACGCTGGTCGGCATGACCTTCATCGATCGACTTGGCCGAAAGAAGCTGCTGGTCACGGGAGCCTTCGTCATGTCGATTGCACTAGCAGGCGTCGCCGCCGTGATGGGTAGCGGGCATGGCTCCGCCTATTTGCTGGCTCTGCTGGTGCTCTTTATCTTCGCTTTCGCCTTCTCGCAGGGCGCAGTGATCTGGGTCTACATGTCCGAGATCTTCCCAAATTCGGTCCGCGCGAGCGGCCAAAGCATGGGGAGCGCGACGCACTGGATCATCAATTTCGCGATCACCCTACTGTTTCCCATCATTGCCGCGCACTCCAGGGGGCTGCCGTTCGTCGTGTTCGCGGTGGTGACGCTCGCGCAGGTCTTTGTCGTTGCCAAATTTTTCCCCGAAACCAAGGGCGCGTCGCTGGAGAATTTGGCGGACGCGTTCCGCAGTCGGCGGGTAAAGGCGTGACCAAGTTCTCGCTTACACGTGCCGAGTTCCTCGGCGGCCTGGGGGCCAGCGCGGCGCTGGCGCTGAACGGCCGGGCCCAAGCGAGCAGCCGCGTGCGGAACGTCGCACGCCAACGCCTCAAGAATTTGCATTGGCAACTCGGCCCATTTTTTCGTGCGGCCACAAAACCGATTATCACGCCCGACGCCACGGCAGTGTTCGATTGCCCGATGCGCAAGCAGCCGGTGCAATGGATGGCGGCGCACACCTTCAATCCGGCATCGATCGTTCGCGGCCGGAAGATGGTTGTGCTGTTCCGTGCGGAAGACCGGCCGAACGAGACCGTGATCGGTTATCACACGTCGCGCCTGGGCTATGCCTATTCCGACGATGGCCTGCACTTCCATCATCGTCCGGCGCCGGTGCTTTACCCGGCGGAAGATGCGCAGAAACCAGCGGAATGGGAGGGTGGGTGCGAGGATCCCAGACTGTGCGAGGGCCCCGACGGAACCTATTATGTAACCTATACCCAGTGGAATCATGACCGCGTCAGGCTCGGCCTCGCGTCGTCACGCGACCTCATCCACTGGCACAAACACGGCTCCGCATTTGCTGGTTCGCGTTATGAGCAGCTGGCGACGAAATCGGCTGCGATTGTTCAGAAGATCGAGGGCGGCCGGATGAAGGCCGCGAGGATTAACGGCAGATACTGGATGGTGTTTGGCGAACAACACATCCATCTTGCGACATCGACGAACCTCATCAACTGGTCGCCCGTCGAGCAGAGCAACAGCGAGCTACTCGCCCTGATGTCGCCGCGGCCGTTCCATTTCGACAGCGCTATCCCCGAAGTGGGACCGCCGCCGCTGGTCACCGACAAGGGCATCGTCATGCTCTACAACGGGAAAAATTCGGAATCGGATGTCGATCGCGATCCGAGCGTCGGACCCGGCGCTTATTCGGGCGGACAGGCACTGCTCGACAGTCATGATCCGACCCGGTTGCTCGACCGCACGGAAACGCCCTTCATCCGGCCTGAGCTGCCATGGGAGAAAAGCGGGCAATACAAGGCCGGGACAACCTTCCTTGAAGGGCTGACCTATTTCAACCGCAAGCTCTATTTGTACTACGGAACCGCCGATACCTACGTCGGTGTCGCTGTCGCCGATTGGCCGGAATAGTCGCGTGAAGGGCAGCGAAATGCCGATCAAACTGACAGCGCGGGCGGTGGACAAGCCGTGGGGTCGCGTCGACTTTCCGGGGCTGTTCCCCAATCCCGGCGGCCGCAAGATTGGCGAGATCTGGTTTGAAAGCCTCGCAGGCGGCGATCTGCCTCTTCTCGTCAAATATATTTTCACCAGCGAGCGGCTGTCGATCCAGGTTCATCCCAACGATGCGCAAGCCATCCCGAAGGGCCTGCCGTCCGGGAAGCAAGAATGTTGGTACATCCTCGATTGCGAACCCGATGCGACGCTCGGGATCGGGTTGATCCACGCGATTTCGGAAGCCGACATGCGCGCGGCCATTGCCGACGGCAGCATCGAGCAACTCCTGGACTGGAGGCTGGTCAAGCCCGGCGACTTTTTCTTCATTCCGGCGGGCACGGTGCACGCCATTGGTGCGGGCATCACGTTGGTGGAAGTCCAGCAGAATGCCGACGTCACCTACCGCCTCTATGATTATGGCCGGCCGCGCGAGCTTCACCTTGAACAGGGGTTAGCGGTGAGCCGCCTCACACCGTACGATCGCAAGCCGGTCAACGTCGCGATGGGCGAGACGCAAGTGCTCCTGCCGGCGGGCACAGCGCCCTTCCGGCTGGCCATGGTGTCGTGGCAGGCTGGGGAAGAAGTTCGGCCGGACGGCTCGGCAGAATGCTGGTTCATTCCGTTGCGGGGTAACGGGTCGATCGGCGGGCAGCCGTTCGAGCCTGGAGAATGCTGGCTCGCTGAAGCGCCGGCGGCGATTGCAGGAGGCGATCCCGGTACCGCGCTGATTGCCAGTTTTGACCGGCCGGTTAGCGCATGACTGGGCGACCGAACATGCCCGAACCATCGACCATGCTCGGCGACATTGCGTACCGATTCCCGAATAATCCGGTCCTGTCGCCCAAGGACTTGAAGCCGAGCATGGAGGGGCTGGAAATCGCCTGTCTGCTCAACCCAGGCGCGTTTCGCTTCCAGGACAAGACTTGGTTGCTGGTGCGGGTCGCCGAACGGCCGCGGCAGAAGGAAGGCAAAGTCTCTTTCCCCATCCTCGACGGTGACGACACGATCCGCATTATCGAGCTCGATCAGGACGACCCGGATGTGGTCACCGGAGACCCCCGAACGGTCACTTACAAGGGCGACGATTATCTTACCACGCTGTCGCACTTGCGGCTGCTTTGCTCAAACGATGGCGTGCGTTTCGAGGAGCCTGAAGGCTATCCATTGCTGACTGGCTTGGGCGCTTACGAAAGCTACGGGATTGAAGACTGCCGGGTGTCGCAAATCGGCGATGTCTATTACCTCACGTATACCGCGGTTTCGCCCAACGGCGTCGGTGTCGGCATGCGCACCACCAGGGATTGGAAGCATTTCGAAACGCACGGCATGATACTGCCGCCGCACAACAAGGATTGCGCGATCTTTGAAGCGCAGATTGGCGGCCGCTTTTACATGCTGCACCGTCCGTCCAGCTTGTTCGTCGGCGGCAATTACATCTGGCTAGCGTCATCGCCCGACGGACTGCACTGGGGCGATCATCGATGCCTGTTGCGCAGCCGCCCGGGGAATTGGGACAGCGCGCGCGTCGGTGCGGGCGCCGCTCCGATCAAAACCGACCATGGCTGGTTGCAAATCTATCACGGCGCCAATGAGCAAAACCAATATTGCCTCGGCGCATGCCTGCTTGACCTGGACGATCCGTCGAAGCTGCTAGCCGTGTCCGCGGAGCCGGTGATGCGGCCGCTCGAGCCGTATGAACTTTCGGGATTCTTCGGGCATGTCGTATTCACGAATGGCCACGTGGTCGACCCCGATGGCGATACCATCACGGTCTATTACGGCGCGGCCGACGAATTCGTCTGCGGAGCGCAATTCTCACTCAGGCAGATCCTGTCGCTCTTGCAGACCGTCGATGATTAGGAAACTCAGGACCGAACTGGCATTCTTCCGGTGCCAGCCGGCCGACTTCCAAACGTTGATCCTGATCAACATGGTCTATGCGCTGGTCGGTCCGGTGATCGACACGTTCGTATCGGCTTACATCATGCGGTCGTCGAACGATCCGAGCAAAGTCGTCATCTACCAGCTCACGATTTACACCGGGATTCCGCTGACGTTTCTGCTCAACGGGTTTCTGCTGAGACACTTCAATATCCGCAAGCTGTTCTCGGCCGGCATGCTGCTGAGCGGCGTATCGATGCTCGCGATGATGTCGTTGAAGAAGCTGGACAACCTCGGCATCGGGGCGGCGGGGCTCATCATGGGCCTGTCGTTTGGTTTTTATTGGGCCAATCGCGACACGCTGGTGCTGGGAGTCACTAACGACAGCAACCGCAATTATTACTACGGGCTGGAAACCTTCATCTACACCGTGATCGCGGTGATCATGCCGTTCGCGATCGGCTGGTTCATCCATATCCAAAGCGCCAGGTCGAACGGCCATGGCGCCTATCTCACGATTATCGGCATCGCGTTCTGCATCACGATACTGGCTTCGGTGATCTGCTTTCGCGGAAAGTTCGCCAATCCTGCGTCCAGGAAATTCGTCTATTTCAAGTTCCACCCGCTGTGGAACAAGCTGCTGCTGCTGGCCCTGCTGAAGGGCCTCGGCCAGGGATTCCTGGTGACTGCGCCTGCGATGCTGATCATGACGCTGCTCGGCGACGAGGGTTCGCTGGGCGCGGCGCAGACCGTCGGGGCAATCGTCGCGGCGGTCGCAATGTACATCCTCGGCCGCGTGACCAAGCCCAACGACCGCATCAGGATTTTTGCGATCGGGCTGGTCCTGTTCCTGGCCGCGGCGCTGTCGAATGCGATCTTGTACAGCGCGACGGGCGTGCTGCTGTTCATGCTCTTCCTGCTGATCGCCAAGCCGTTGCTCGACCTCGCCTATTTCCCCATCCAGTTCCGAGTGATCGATATCGTCAAGCGCATCGAGCGGCGGAGCGAATTCAGCTACATCCTAAATCACGAATTCGGCCTTTACGCCGGCCGCTTTAGTGGCGCGATCGCGTTTCTGGCGCTTGCCAATTTCTTCTCGACCGCGTTCGCGCTTCGCTATGCCATCTTGCTGATCGCTGCTTTGCAGCTTCTGTCAGTGTTCGTTGCCCACAACATCGTCGCGACAGGCAACGAACTGGCGCCGGACTCCGCCAGTGAACATGACATCGTGCTGCACGCCGATGACGCACTGGTAACGCATCAGACCTGATCGGCTATTGCCGGCGGTCGACCAGCCGTGTCGCCATTCGATCAGCATTCGTCGCAATAGCGAGCGATTCCACCGCGTTA
>DAIMKK010000114.1:0-7846 GCA_036721745.1 Pseudolabrys sp.
GATCCAGTCGTAGCCGAAGTCGTCCGTCTTCGACTCGACCTCGCTGCCGGCCTCGACGCCGGTATCGACACGCAAGCCTTCGCCTTGCGGGAAATTCAGCGCCAGCAGCTTGCCGGTCGACGGCAGAAAGCCGCGCTCGGCATCCTCAGCGTAAAGCCGCGCCTCGACCGCGTGGCCGGTGAGCGGCACCTGCGCTTGTGTGAGCGGGAGTTTTTCGCCGGCCGCCACTCGAAACTGCCATTCCACCAAATCGAGGCCGGTCACGGCTTCGGTCACCGGATGTTCGACCTGCAGCCGCGTGTTCATCTCCATGAACCAGAAACGATCTTCTTTCAGCCCGCCGGTGCCGTCGGCGATGAATTCGACCGTGCCGGCGCCTTCGTAACCGGCGGCCTTGGCGGCGGCGACCGCGGCCTCGCCCATGCGGGCGCGCAAGGCCGCGCTCATGCCCGGCGCGGGCGCCTCCTCGATCACTTTCTGATGACGGCGCTGCAAGGAGCAATCGCGCTCGTTGAGATGGATGGCGTTGCCGTGGCGGTCGACAAATATCTGCATCTCGATGTGGCGCGGCGCGGTGACGTATTTCTCGATCAGCACGCGCTCGTCGCCGAAGGCCGCTTTCGCCTCGCGCTGGGCCCCCGCCAGCGCCGCCTCGAAATCGGCATGACGGTCGACCCGGCGCATGCCCTTGCCGCCGCCGCCGGCCACCGCCTTGATCAGCACCGGATAGCCGATCTCGTAGGCTTTCTCCTTGAGGAACTTCGGCTCCTGCCGATCGCCGTGATAGCCCGGCACGACCGGCACGCCGGTCTTCTCCATCAGCGCCTTGGCGCTGCTTTTAAGACCCATGGCGCGGATCGCCGCCGGCTTCGGTCCGACGAAGACGATCCCGGCATCAATGCAAGCTTGCGCAAGACCGGCGTTTTCCGAGAGGAAGCCGTAGCCGGGGTGGATGCAATCCGCACGCGACGCTTTCGCGGCGGCGATCAGTTTGTCGACACGGAGATAGCTTTCGGCGGCCGGCGCCGGGCCGATGGCGTGCGCCTCGTCGCAAAGCCGCACATGCAGCGCTGTCGCGTCGGCTTGCGAATAGACCGCGATGGTGCGCAGGCCCAGCCGCTTGGCGGTGCGGGCGATGCGGCAGGCGATTTCGCCGCGATTGGCGATCAGGACGGAGGAGAACATGGATGGGCCGAGCGTCAGCTTATGCCGATACTAACGCAAGGGCAGCGGGGCCCCTGGGGGTGGCGGCCGTTTCGGTGGCGGCGCCAGCGCGGGTGCGTCGGCAGCTGCCGGAGGCTGCGCGGGCTTGGCGGGTTGGGCGGCCTGGGCTTCGGTCGCCGCCTTCGGCAGCGGCGGCTCGGAATTCATGATGCTCACCGGCGGGATCGAAGCAGCGGAGGGGAAGAAGTATTTGTCCCCTAACGGGGTCTTGGACGGCGCCAATGATTCAGTCGCGCTGGCAACCGGCGCCGGCGCCTTGACCAGGGGCTCGGACTTGCCCCAGTCAGCGGCATAGCGCGAGACATATTGGTCGAACACCTGCGCCTTGAGGTTGGCCTTGACCACATCGGCATCGCCGAGCAGCGCAAACGCAGCACACCGCTCGGCGGTACAGCCGTCGCGCAGCGCCAGCACATTGGCGGCGAGGCCGAAGCGGTCGAGTTCGATCGCACGGCGCAGGCCGGCAAGCGTTAAGGCGAAATCGGGCTCGCTCTGGCGGGCGAAGGTGAGTCCGTCGGAGAGCAGCGTCAGCCGCGCCGCCGTATAGCTGACCGCGGCGGCGGTGCTTTGCGGGCTGCCGAACACCGTCTTCTCGCAGGCGTTCTCCACCGTCTCGCCGGCGCCGCCCTCGAGACAGGCGAGCGCCGAGCCCGGCGCCAGCGCCCGGGCGGTCAGTTCCGCGCTGCGCTGCGCCAGCGCGCGGCGCTCGGCCAAGCGCTCGTTCTGCGCCAGGCGGCCGAGAATGGACATCACCGCGAGCCCGGCCAGCACGACCACCACGATCGGGAACAGCAGACGGCGCGGGCCGTCCGCCCCAGCGCGGCGGACCTTCATGACCAGCAGCATCACGCCCACCGCCGTCAGCACGCCGGCGAGTGGCACCAGCGGGCTCGACAACAGGCCGTTCAGCGACGCGCTAATGTTCAGGGTAGGTCTCCGGCTATTGCGTCCGTTATTGGATCTTAGCCCCCGATACCTTTACCACGTGGGCCCACTTCTCGATGTCCTTGCGCAGAAAGGCGTCGAATTCCTCCGGCGTCTTCACCAACGGAATGGCGCCCTGCTTGAGCCAGGCTTCCTTCACCGCGGGCAGACTAATCACTTTGTTGATCGAGGTGTTGAGGAAGGTGACGACCTCCTTGGGCGTGCCCTTCGGCGCCATGACGCCAATCCAAATGGTCGATTCATAGCCGGGCACGGTCTCGCCCACGGTTGGCAGATCGGGCGTGAGCGGGTTGCGCTCCTTGCCGCTGGTAGCGAGCGCGCGGACCTTGCCGGCCTTGGCCATCTGCGACATCACGGTGATCGCGTCGAACATCATCTGCACGTTGCCCGACAGCACGCTGTTGCGCATATCGCCCGAGGCCTTGTGCGGAACGTGCACGATATCAGTGCCGCTCATGGCTTTGAACAGCTCGCCGGCCATGTGATAAGGCGTGCCGGGGCCGGAGGAAGCGTAGTTGAGCTTGCCCGGCTCTTTCTTGGCGAGCGCGATGAATTCCGCCACCGTCTTGGCCGGCACGTCGGGGTGTACCACCATCAGCAGGTCGGAATGATTGATGGACGCCACCGGAATGAAGTCGCGCATTAATTCGTAGGGCTTATGGGCCAGCAGCGACTCGTTGGTGGTGTGGGTATTCGACATGATCAGCAGCGTGTAGCCGTCGGGCGCCGATTTAGCGACGGCATCGGTGCCGATCAGCGCGCCGGCGCCCGGGCGGTCCTCGACCACGAAGGCTTGCTTGGTTTCCTCGGACAGATACTGGGCCAGGATGCGGGCATAAACGTCGGCCGGCCCGCCGGCGCCGAACGGCACGATCAAACGGACATTGCGGCTTGGATAGGTTTCCGCCGAAGCAGACCATGCCAGCAATGCCGGCATCAAAGCGAAGGCGATAAGGCGCAGAACTTTGAGCATGAATCCTCCGTAAAAGCTTTTGTTCAGACTAATGATAACGCCGGGATAAGTTCGTCTATTCCTTGAAGTGGTCACGCCCACACGTGCGGACAACGCCCTGCCCTTGGTCACGCATCATAGTCGCTGGCGGAGACGAAAGCGCGGGCTCGCGTGCTAGACGCGATCGAGTTGGCTTTCCTTGGCGACGCGCTCAAACGCCTCGCCGGAACTCTTGATCCGGTACTGATAATCGTCGCCTTCCGACGGCAGCAGCTTGATCACGGTATAGCTGCCGGTCGCGGCGGCGCGGCCAAACGTCGGCGAGGTGAAGTAAACGGTTTCGCCGACCCGGTACTTGTGCGCCATGATCTTGATGTCGTGCGCGGATACCGGCTGCACGGGTGGGCTCTGCGTGCGCATCATCTTGGACGACGACTTGAGGGCCAACTTGGGCGCGATGCTGGGCGCGCGGATCGCCGACGCGCCGTTGGGCCGCGCGGCCTTGCCGACCGGACGGCGCGCCGATTTCGGCGCCTTTTTCATCTCGACGCGAGCGCTTTTGGCGCTTTTCTTGTCGGGTCGCCGGGCGGTCTTGGAGGACCGGCCGGCGGTTTTGGTTGAATGGCTGGTCATACGCTTAATATAGCAGCTTATTTTGTCTCGGTGCGAAGATTTTGAAGTCGGAACTCACGCGTTTTCAACGGGTTACAACAAACGTTCCAAAGTGGTTAACGGGCCGAAAGCCGCCTGCCCCCCGGGCTGCCCCAATCGACGGCAATCACCGCCTGAGGCCACGGAACCGGCGGGTCTGCACCTGCGTTGTGCCGCAGGGGACGTGGAGGTGTCACATGCGAGTCCTGCTTGGGATCATTCTCGGCGGCATTTTGACCGTCGGCGGCGCCTATCTCTACGATTAACACCAGTCACTCGCGGCCGCGAACGCGCCTGCGAGCGTGCAACAGCCGATGGTCAATTGGGACGTGGTCGGCAGCAAATGGAACCACTTCACCACACGCGCTCGCGCCGAATGGATCCGGATCGCGGGCTAGCGCTAGTGCACGGTTAGTGGCCCACCCGTTCGCGTTCGCCGACACGTAATGCGTCGCTGACGGCGCGACGGTCCATGCGCGTGCCGTCGTCACCTTCAATCAGCAGCAGGACGCGCCCGCTTTGCTCCACGTGACGCGCCCACGACAAAGCGTCGTCGAGCGCAGTGAATTCCTTGAACAGCATCTGCTCTTTGGCGATCGGCGATATCTCGCCGGAACCCTTCGGGCCGCTATAGACACGATATTGCATGACCGGACCTCCTTGTTCGGGCTGCTTTCGCGTTATGTAGTGATGCCTGGATGACCCTTAAACCCCGGCTCCAGGGTGATAGTGTCCTGGGTCCGTGCCAAGGGAGACAGCGCATGCGAGCCGCCTATTACGAGCAGAACGGTTCCGCGCGCGAGGTCCTGCGTGTTGCCGAGGTCGAGACGCCGCAAGCCGGCCCCTGCGAGGTGCGCGTCAAGCTAGCCGCGTCCGGTGTCAATCCTTCCGACGTGAAGGCGCGCCAGGGCGCGACCCGCAAGATCGCCTGGCCGCGCCTGATCCCGCACAGCGACGGCGCCGGCGTTATCGACCAAGTCGGCGACGGCATTGCCAAATCGCGCATTGGCGAGCGGGTCTGGGTCTGGAACGGTCAATGGAAGCGCGCCTTCGGCACCGCTGCCGAATTCATAGCGCTGCCCGCCGCGCAGGCGGTCAAGCTGCCTGACAAAGTCGGCTTCGAGGCCGGAGCGTGCTTAGGCATTCCGGCCATGACCGCCATTCATGCCGTTGCGTTGGCGGGCGCCGACAAGGGCACGACTTTGCTGGTCGCCGGCGGCGCAGGTTCGGTCGGCCAATGCGCCATCCAGTTCGGCAAGGCGCTGGGCGCGACCGTGCTCACCACCATTTCCTCGCCCGAGAAGGCGGCGGCCGCGCGCGAAGCCGGCGCCGACCAGACCATCGACTACAAACGCGAGGACGTCGGCGAGCGGGTGATGGAGCTCACCGGCAAACGCGGCGTCGACGCGGTGATCGAGATGGATCTCGCCGCCAATGCCAAGCTCATCCCGTTCGTGCTGCGGCCGAAAGGCAGCGTCATCGTCTATGGCACAGGAGCTGCGGCGGCGAGCCTGCCGGCCTTTTTCTGCCTGACCCAATCCATTCGCGTGCAATTCTTTTTGGTCTACGAGCTCGACACCCGCGAACGCGAGCGGGCCGTTTCCGGCATCGGCCGCGCGCTGGAGCAAAGCTCCCTAGGCATTGGCAGACTGATCAACCGGGTCGCGACGCCGACTTACGCGCTGGCTGACACCGCCGCCGCCCATGAGGCGGTGGAACGCGGGACGATCGGGAAAGTTATTGTGGCAATGTGACGTATCCACCGCGATTATGTCAGCGGGATGAATTATGTTGCAATGCGACATAATAAATGCTGCAATGCACCTGCTGAAGGGTCGGAGGTGCTTTTATGACCATCAAACGCTTCAGAAACCGGGCTGAAAGGTGCGCCGTTTTGGCGAAACAGACCCACGATGAAGAAAGCCGCCAACGCTTTATAAAGTTGGAGCAAACATATCTCCAGCTTGCGGAAT
Source organism: Pseudolabrys sp. (assembly GCA_036721745.1). Classification (GTDB taxonomy): domain Bacteria; phylum Pseudomonadota; class Alphaproteobacteria; order Rhizobiales; family Xanthobacteraceae; genus Pseudolabrys. The sequence continues at coordinate 5,746 of DAIMKK010000114.1, forward strand.
CGGAAGAGCAGCTTGCCGGTCAGTTGAGTGCTTTGGCTGGAGCGAGCGAACCGAAGCGCGCAGATAAGCGGTAGCTTATTCTGACGCGTTCACTCTCACACTTAGCAATCAGCCCGCGGGCGGCGCGACCTCGGCGTCCTTGAACCCGGCAGCATCGAGCGCGCGGCGCACCAGCCCGGATTTTTTAGCGTCTTCCAACAGTTCACTGGCGATCCGAAGCGCGGCCGGGCGGCTCTTCGGCACCGCCACCGCGATGCCGGTCTGCTGGAAATGGCCGCTTAGCACGCGTGCGCCAGGCAGCTTCGGCAGCAATCCAGCAAACGAGTCATGCGACAGCGCGAAGGCGTCGCCCTGCTTTGTCCGCGCCATCTCGGTCATCTGATCGACGCTCGGCACTTCCTCGACCGCGGCATTGGGCGCGGTGCGGCGCGCGCTGCGCGCGGTCGTGGTGTTGGAGATGGCGACGATGCGCACGCCGGGGCGATTGACCTCGTCGATGGTTTGAATTTTCGAGCCGGCAGGAACTAAGTAAGTGCTCGAAATAAAATAATAGGCCGGGCCGAAATCGACCTTGGCTTCGCGCGTCGGATCGCGCGGCATGAACGCGACATCGCAGGCGCCGCTCGCGACCGCGTCGGTCACCTGCCCGGAATTGTCGAAGACCTGCATCGCGAGCGGAAGCTTGAGCGCCAACGCAAAATTATTGAGCAGATCGACGGTGACGCCGCGCACCGCGCCTTGCGCGTCGCGGATGGCGAAAAAGGCGGAAGCCGCCGGCGAGACCACCACGCCGCCGCGCAATTTGCCGGTGGGCGCCAGTTGCTTGAGATCGTCGGGATTTGTCATGCTGCCCGCATTTAACACGCGAGCGGGGTCTTGGCGAAACCAATATGGGCTATAATGCGTATCCGCGGGATCCGGCCAGGCCGGTTTTAATTGGGGAGACGATCCATGAAATTTATTTTAGGCATTTTCGTCGGCGCGGCGCTGATGCTCGTGTCGGCTTATCTGCACGACACCGGCGTGGTGCGGGCCGGCCCGGCGCAGCCTTTTGTGAACTGGGACACCGTGTTCGGGATGATGGGGCGGTGACGCCGCCGCGACGCCCGGGTCGCGTACTCACAAAATATGCTGAGCTCTAAGACCGCGCTTCCGCCGAAAGCGGACGCCCGCCGACCATCACACGGCGCAAGATCAGCGCGGTGGCGACCAGCATAGCCAACAGGCCGGTCGGCATGACCGCAAAGGGGAACAAGAGGATGCAGACCGCGGCAGCGATCAGCGCCGCCGCCTCCCCGGACCAAAAGCCCGTCCGCAACCCCAAGCGGATGAGGAAGGCGGTCGACAGCGCCAATATGGTGAGATCGTAGGCGAACACATAGGGCGTGATGAACAGCGTGCCGATCGCGAGTGCCGCGGCCTTCAGTTCAAACGGAACCTGGCGGCGCCATAGGATTGCGACGCCTACCGCGGTCGCGAGTGCTGTCGGGATCTGGAACCACCACGCCGTCGTCTCGCTACCGCCGAGCGCGCGGACGAGCCCGAACACGCTTTGCAATTTCGCAAAGTCGATCATGCCATCGCTTAGCACGGCCTTCGCGTTCATCGGCGTGGCCGCAAAAAAGGCCACCCATGCCTCACTGCCGAACGCGATATAGGAGGCAAGCGCCATGGCGACGGCGACGACGGCCGCCGCCGCGAACGCCCGCCAATAGCCGGCGACGACGAGGACAAGTGGAAACAGCAGTCCGAATTGCGGCTTATAGGTGAGGATGCCGAGACAAACGCCCGCCAGCACCGGCCGCTTTTCGAGCAGCAGCAATGTTCCGCCGATCAAAGCCGCCGTGAAGAAGCCGTTCTGACCGACGGAGACATTCAGCCATGTTGCCGGAAATGCGCCGGCGAGGAAAAGGCCGAGGCGGTGACCGACGATATCGCGCAGCGTCACGGCAAAGACCGCCCAGGTCACGCCCATCCAGACGGCAAAGGCGGCGAAGTACGGAAGCTTCGCCAGCACGGCGCCGACGAACAAAAACGGCGGCGGATATGACCAGGAGCCATAGGTGGCAAAGGCGTGTCCGAGCGCCTCGACCTCGGCCTG
>DAIMKK010000115.1:0-163 GCA_036721745.1 Pseudolabrys sp.
CGGCCGACTTCATCATGATGCGGTGGAAGGTATGCGAGCGCTTGCGGCCGTCGGCGCCGATCACCATGCGCACCGCGAGCGCGGCACGATCCTCGCGCGGCCGCAGCGAGCACAGGTCGTTGGAGATGCGCTCAGGCAGCATCGGCACCACGCGGTCGGGGAA
>DAIMKK010000115.1:173-7840 GCA_036721745.1 Pseudolabrys sp.
TCCGGCAGATCCAAATCGAGCGGTCCGCGTTCGGTGCGTGCGCGCTTGAGCGCTTCATAAGCGTTGTAGAGTGGCCGCAGCACAGGCTCGATCAGCGGCGCAGTTTCCTCGTCAGTACGGCCGCCAACGGCGAACTGCGTCTGTTGGTAGGACAGCTTGGCGGCCGACTTCATCATGATGCGGTGGAAGGTATGCGAGCGCTTGCGGCCGTCGGCACCGATCACCATGCGCACCGCGAGCGCGGCGCGATCCTCGCGCGGCCGCAGCGAGCACAGATCGTTGGAAATGCGCTCCGGCAGCATCGGCACCACGCGGTCGGGGAAATAGACCGAATTGCCGCGCACCAGCGCTTCGCGGTCGAGGGCCGAGCCGGGCGTCACGTAATGGGCGACGTCGGCAATGGCGACCGTGACAATGAATCCGCCATGATTGTTGGAAGCGGTGTCGGGTTCGGCGTGCACCGCGTCGTCGTGGTCCTTGGCGTCGGGCGGATCGATGGTGATGAGCGGCAGGCGTCGCCAGTCCTCGCGATGGGCGAGCGTCGCCGGCCGCGCGGCGTCGGCTTCGGCCTGCGTGTCGTGACGGAACACGTGCGGAATGGTGTGGGAGTGAATGGCGATCAAGCTGACGGCGCGCTCGCTCGCAAGTGAGCCAAGCCGCTCCACCACGCGCCCGGTCGCCGGCCCCAAGCGCGGTGCGCGGCTGGTCTCGACCGCGACCAAATCGCCGTCCTGGGCGTCTTGGGTGCTTCCGGCTGGGATACTGAGCTCCTTGCCGAGCATTTTCTTGTCGACCGGTTCCAGCCGTCCGCCGCCATGCGGGGTTTTGCGGAAAATCCCCAGCACGCGGTGCTTGGGGTGATCGATGATTTTGATGACGCGGCCGCGGTGGCGGATGCCGTTGTCGTCCCCGGTCTCCTCCACATGCAGCAGCACACGGTCGCCGATGCCGGCGGCTTGCCCGGGCTTCGCGTTGCGCTGAACGGGAATGCGGATTTTTGGCGCCGCGCCGTGCGCTTCCTCGTCCCATTCGTCGGGGGTGGCGAGCAGGTCGCCGTCGCTATCGCGCGCGGTGATATCGGCAAGCACGGTGGAGGGCAGGGTGCCGGCGTGATGGAGTTTCTTGCCACGCTTCTCGACCGCGCCGTCGTCCGCCAGGTCGCGCAGCATGCGCTTGAGCTCGGCGCGCATGGCGTTCTTGAGCCCGAATGCGCGGGCGATCTCGCGGGTGCCGACTTTGCCGGGCTGCTTGCCGATAAAGGCGAGAATGTCGGCCTTGGAAGGGAGGGAAGGTGTTCGTTTGGTCTGTTTGTTCAAAATAGATTTTCCTGCGCCCAACTAACCGGGGCGCGTTGCAAAGAATGTAATGATTGAAATGAAGCTTCGCTAGCTATTCGGCGGCGGTCGCCTTGATGCGGCGTGCCGGTTTAGCGTGGGCTGCAACCGCGGCTGCCTTCTTGGGTTTGGCGATGGCCGGCTTCTTCGGCTTGGCAGCCGGTGAGACCGCGACCTTGCCGGAGGCGGTCTTGCGGCCGGCGGCGCGGCGGCCTTTGGGCGAATTGCCCATCATGGCCGCTCGGGCGTCGAGCAGGACCACCGCTTCATCCAGCGTCACCGTATCCGGTGTCTTATCGCCGGTAAGCGTGGCGTTGACGCCGTTGTGGCTGACATAGGGTCCGTAGCGACCGTTCTTGACTACGATCGGTCCGCCCTTGTCGGGATGCTCGCCCAGCGCCTTGCCCGGGTCAGCGCCGAAGCGGCGACCGCCCTTTTTCGGATTGGCGATCTTGTCGGCGATCAAATGCATGGCGCGATTGAGGCCGACGGTGAGCACGTCATCGCCTTGTTCCAGGCTCGCATAAACCTTGCCGTGCTTGACGTAAGGTCCGAAGCGGCCGACGCCCGCCATGATCGGCTCGCCGTCCTCCGGCGATAGGCCTACTTCGCGCGGCAGCGACAGCAGCGCCAATGCCTTGTCGAGATCGATGTCCTCGGGTGCCACGCCTTTCGGCAGGCTCGCACGCTTCGGTTTTGGCGGCTTCTCGGCTTTCTCGCCCTTCTTGGGCTTTTCGGCTTTCGCTTGTTCGCCCAGTTGCAGATAAGTCCCGAAACGTCCGCCGCGAAGTGTCACTTCGAGACCGGTGACCGGGTCGATACCAAGCACTTTGGTCGGCTGGATGCCGTTGGCGCCGGGCGTCATCTGCCGGGTGAACGTACATTCCGGATAATTCGAGCAGCCAATGAAGGCGCCGAAGCGTCCGACTTTGAGCGAAAGTTTGCCGGTGGCGCATTGCGGGCATTGCCGCACGTCGCCGCCGTCGGCGCGCGCCGGAAAGATATGCGGCTCGAGCAGATCGTTGAGCGCGTCGAGCACCTGGGTGATGCGCAGTTCCTTGATGTCGTTGACCGCGCCGATGAAGCCGGTCCAGAAATCTTCCAGCACCTTCTTCCAGTTGAGTTCGTTGTTCGAGACGCGATCGAGCTGTTCTTCGAGCGAGGCGGTGAAATCGTATTCGACGTAACGCTGGAAGAAGCTTTCCAGGAAACCGACCACGACGCGGCCCTTGTCTTCCGGGATGAGCCGCTTCTTGTCGATGCGCACATAGCCGCGGTCTTGCAGCACTTGCAGAATCGAGGCGTAGGTCGAAGGCCGGCCGATGCCGAGCTCTTCCATGCGCTTGACCAGCGCCGCTTCGGAAAACCGCGGCGGCGGCTCGGTGAAGTGCTGCGCAGCCTCGATCGCCTGCTTGGCGAGCCGCTCGTTTTCCGACATCGCCGGCAGCCGGCGCGACTCTTCGTCTTCGTCGGCTTCGTCATGACCTTCCTGATAGAGCGTCAGGAAGCCGTCGAATTTCACCACCTGGCCACTGGCGCGCAGGTCGATGATGTGGCTGCCGGATTTGGCGGCGATGTCGACGGTGGTGCGTTCGAGTTCAGCGGATTCCATCTGGCTCGCGACCGCGCGATTCCAGATCAACTCGTACAGGCGCGCCTGATCGCGGTCGACATATTTGGCGACCTGGTCGGGCGTGAAATGGGGGTCGGTCGGGCGCACCGCTTCGTGCGCCTCTTGCGCGTTCTTCGACTTGTTTTGATAGGTGCGTGGTGCGCCCGGTACGTATTCCTTGCCGAAATTTTTGCCGATCATCGCGCGGATGTCGGAAATCGCTTCCGGCGCGATGTCGATGCCGTCGGTGCGCATATAAGTGATGAGGCCGGTGGTCTCGCCGTCGATCTCGACGCCTTCGTAGAGACGCTGCGCTAGGCGCATGGCGATCGCCGGCGCAAAGCCGAGCTTGCGGCTGGCCTCTTGCTGCATGGTCGAGGTGGTGAAGGGCGGCGGCGGATTGCGCCGCGCCGGCTTTGCCTCAACCGAGGCGACGGTGAATGTCGCGCTTTCGAGCGCATTCTTCAGGTCGTTGGCCTGGACGTCGGTGCCGATATCCAGGCGCTGAAGCTTCTGTCCATCGGCGCCGACCAGGCGGGCTTCGAAACTGTCGCCGCGCGGCGTCGCCAGCTTCGCAACAATCGACCAGTATTCCTTGGCGACGAATTTCTCGATTTCCAGCTCGCGGTCGCAGACCAGCCGCAGCGCGACCGATTGTACGCGCCCCGCCGAACGCGCGCCCGGCAGTTTGCGCCAGAGCACCGGCGAGAGCGTGAAGCCGACCAGATAGTCAAGGGCCCGGCGCGCCAGATAGGCGTCCACCAGCGCGCCATCGATGGCGCGCGGATGCTTCATCGCCTCGGTCACCGACTGTTTAGTGATGGCATTGAAGACGACGCGTTCGACCGCGTGGCCCTTCAGGGCCTTCTTTTCATTGAGGGCTTCCAGCACGTGCCAGGAGATCGCCTCGCCTTCACGGTCAGGGTCGGTCGCCAGAATGAGGGTATCGGCGCCTTTGAGGGCATGGGCGATATCGTTCACCCGCTTCTGGGATTGCGGGTCGACCTCCCAGAGCATCTTAAAATTATTGTCCGGATCGACCGAGCCGTCCTTGGCCGGCAGGTCGCGGATATGCCCAAAGGAGGCCAGGACCTCGTAGCCCGGTCCTAAGTACTTATTGATCGTCTTCGCCTTGGAAGGCGACTCGACAACGACAACTTTCATGAGAATCCAATAGGTTATCCGCCAGAATCGTCTCGATTTCGGGCGGAATCGGCCGCTTGCTTTGGCCGGAACATGGTGAAGGCACCCCTTGCTGTCAAATAAGGGTGCCCCGAAAACCTTTATGAACAGCCAATTCGGGCATCAAAGAGACCGGCTTAGCGCCTAAATACAACCATTAGATGTATTTTCGTATGGGGACAATTAATCGGTTTCTATTCAAAACAGACTGTGTATTTTCGACATTGGGAACCCGCAATGGCCGATCAGAATGCCTCAGGCGAATACGGCGATCGCACAGTGGTAGCCAATTACGTGGCGACCCTGTCGGCCGATCTCGCCAACATGGCGCGGCGGAGCGGTCTCGACACCCTCGGTTACCTGCTCGAAATGGTCCGCCTCGAGGCCGAAAGCGTCTACGGCCACAGTGATCGCAAGACCGGCTGACGTTCTTAAGCATGATCTTATCCGAAAACCGGTTCCCACCCCGATCAAGTCGAGGACAGGCTTTTCGGGATCATGCTGTTACTACGGCACCTTCACGCCGAGCTTTTCCAGAAACAACGGAGTCGGGTTGCCGTCCGGCAGCATACCGAGCTTGGCTTGTTCGGCGCGAATGTTATCGCGCAGATCAAAATCCACGTGGCCGTCGAATTCGTTCACCTTGTAGCCGAGCGCTGACAATTTTTTCTGCAAAGCGACGCGCGCGTCGCGCGACAAAGGATGATCGTCCTTTGGCCAGGCCGTCTTGATTAGTTGCCCGCCATTGATCCGGTCGGCGAGGTGGCCGACCGCGATCGCGTAGGCATCCGAATTATTGTACTCCTTCAGCACGTCGAAATTTTCGGTCACCATGAAAGCGGGGCCCTTGGCGCCGCTGGGAAAGAATACGATGCCGTTACCCGCCGGCGGAAACGGCTTGCCGTCGGCGCGGCGGAGGCCAAGTTTTTGCCAACCCGTAAACGTGTCGCGGCTATGCATGTAGTCGAAGCCGTCCGGCACCGTGACCTCGAAGCCCCAGGGCAGGCCGTGCTGCCAATGTCCCTTGTGCAGATAGTTGGCGGTGGAGCCGAGCACGTCCGGCACATTGGTCCAGATGTCGGCGTTGCCGTCGCCGGAAAAATCAATGGCGTAGTCGACGAAATTCGTCGGCATGAACTGGGTCTGGCCCATGGCGCCGGCCCATGAGCTGACCATCTTGTCGCGCGCGAAGTGGCTGTCCTGCATGATGCGCATCGCGACGATCAGCTCGTTGCGGAAATAAGGATGGCGGTAACCCACATAGCCAAGCGTGGCGAGCGAACGGAACACGTCCCAACGGTCTTTCTCGGTGCCGAAGTCGCTCTCCATGCCCCACAGCGCCAGCAGTACCGAGCGCTCGACCTGAAATGTTTTCTCCACCGCATCGAAGGTCTTGGACCATTCCCGCGCCTTCAACTGTGCGTCGGCGATGCGGCGGTTGGAGACGATCGCATTGACGTAGTCGCCGACCGGCTTGCCGTATTCGGGCTGGCGCTTGGTGGCCGCGATCACGCGCGGATCGGGCGTCACGCCCTTCATGGCGAGATCGAAGGTTGAGCGCGTGATGCCCTTGGCCTGCGCGTCCGGCCAGAGCGCGGCCTCGAAGGCGGCGAAGGATTGCTCCTGCGCGTGCGCCGGAGCGTAACAGAATGCGATGATGACGAGGGCGGCAATTGGACGGAATTTCATGCGTTGCAACCGGGTGTGCGACGATTCGTCGTGCTTGTTATAGCAGCGACACCATGCCGCCGCCGTGACGTTCTAGCCGGCCCGCGATCTCGAGTTCCAACAATACATTTCGCCTCACGGCAGTACCCGACAGCCCGCGACACGTTCCGATGGATAACGCCGGAAACACCTTGCTTTATTGCATTTGTGACACCATTGTCGAGACACACCCCGACACTAGCAGACGGCATCAGGTTGATACCCGAGCGATACCCGGAGCACATCGATGGCTGACACAGCCGCACCGACACCACGCAAAAAGCCCAAAAAATTGACGCCAATTTCGGTGGCTAACCTCAGGCCCAGCGACAAGCGCCGTGAGGTGCCGGACGGCGGCTGTGCCGGGTTGTACTGCGTGCTGCAGCCGAGCGGCGCAACGTCGTGGGCGGTGCGCTACCGCGTCCATGGCCAGCAGCGGAAGATCACGCTCAATGGCAATGTCTCGCTTGCCGCTGCCCGCAGGGAGGCGGCTGCCGCATTGCATCAGGTAGAACAGGGAAACGATCCAGCCGACCAGCGGAAGGCTGCGAAGGCGAAAGCGGTCGCCGCACGCGAGGACACTGTCCAGGCCATTTGCGAGGGATACCTCAAGCGTGAGGGTAGCAAGCTCCGCACCGGTTCCGTCATGGAGGCGACATTAAAAAGGCACGTGTATCCGACGCTTGGCTGGCGGCAGATCGACAGCATCAAGCGCTCTGAGGTCACCCGCCTGATCGACAACGTCGAGGACAAGATCAAGGACGGCAGCGAGGACAGCGGCGAGAGAACAGCCGATCTCGTGTTGAGCCTTTTGCGCCGCGTCTTTCACTGGCACGAAAAGCGCACCGATGAATTTCGCAGCCCGGTCATAAAAGGCATGGGCAGGTATAACACTAAAAAACACGCTCGCTCTCGCGTGCTCGATGACGACGAGCTTAGAAAGCTCTGGGAGGCGTCAGCGACCGCTGGCCCCTTCGACGCTTTCGTGCGGTTTTTGTTGTTGACCACGGCCCGCAGGTCCGAGGCCTCCGGCTTGCCCTGGTCCGAGATCGACGACCACGGCGTCTGGTTGCTGCCTGCGGATAGAAACAAAACCAAAGTGGACCTGATCCGGCCATTGCCAAAGACCGCTCTGGACATCGTCAACGCGCAGCCGCGTCTCGGCCCTTACGTTTTCTCGTTTGATGGAAACCACCCGCTAACGGTTGGCCGCGCCATGTATGCCTTCCGAGAAAAATGTGGCATCGCCGCGCATTGGACGATCCACGATCTCAGACGCACGGCGCGAACGTTGCTGAGCCGCGCAGCCGTCAACGCCGATCATGCCGAGCACTGCCTTGGGCACCTGATCGGCGGTGTACGCGCCACATACGACCGGCACGATTTTTTCAACGAAAAGAAAAAAGCCTTCGAGGCGCTCGCCTTGCTGATCGAGAGCATCGTCAACCCGCCGGAAGCCGACAATGTGGTGCATTTTCCGCAGCAGCAGCAGGGCTGACGTGGTGCCGATGATCCGGCGGCAGCGCTGACGGCTGCGCTCCGACGTGTACTAGGTATTTTAACCTATTATTTCGCTTTTATTTCAAGGTTAAATGTGCCGTAATGTCGTGGTCGCTTCACGACACCGTTGTGCCTTCGGAAAAGGTACGAAGACAGGCGAGAAAGGAAACGGTTCGGTAGCTCTTAACAAGGGTACCGTCAGGGCCGAAGGTCATCGGCCAAAGAGGGGAACACCGTTGATACCAAAATGACCGACATCGACACTGAGATCGAGATCGAAGACGAACAGGAAGACGAACAGGAAGACGAACAGGAAGACGAACAGGAAGACG
>DAIMKK010000116.1:0-7790 GCA_036721745.1 Pseudolabrys sp.
CCTTTATCTCCATCGCTTGCTGGGGAAGGCGCCTTCGGTCTCGCGGCGGCCCTCGGTGAGCGCCAATAGGCTGGCGAAGGCGGCCTCGCGGCCCGCCATGATGTCGTCCACCGCCTTGCGGAAGGCGCCGACCACCGATTTCACGTAAGCGCGGCTGCGCTGGCGGCCCTCGATCTTGAGCGCGGTGACGCCGGCGCGCATCACGTCGGGCAAGAGCGCCGACAAATTGAGGCTGACCGGCTCCTCGAAGGCGTAATAGGGCGTGTCTTGCGCGCCGCACAGATAACGGCCCTTGCAGATGGTCGGATAGCCGGCGCTCTCGCCGCCGGCAAAGCAGTCGATCACGTATTCGCCGAGCCGCGTCGTCAAATTGCGCGCGGCGTCTTCTTCGTAATGCACGTCGGCAGCCGGCGAGCAGACGCCGTCCATGTTGGTGGACGCGCCGGTGACGTAATTGCTGAGGTAGCAGCGGCCTTCCGCCATCATTCCGATATTGCCGAAGATGAAGGCTTCGATCTCGCACGGGATCTGGCTGTGCAGCTCGGCGATCTCGGCGACGGTGAGCATGCGCGGCAGCACCACGCGCTTGACGCCGAACTGCTCGCAATAGAAACGGATCGCCTCGGGCGATGACGCGCCGGCCTGTACCGACAGATGCAGCCGCAGGTCCGGATAGTTGCGCGCGGCGTAATCGGCGACGCCCATGTCGGCGACGATCACCGCGTCGACGCCGAGCTTGGCGGCGCCGTCGATGGCGTCCTTCCACATCTGGAATTTGCCGGCCGGCGGAAAGGTGTTGACCGCGAGCAGCAGCTTGGCCTTGCGGGCGTGCGCATAGGCGAGCGATTGCTCGACTTCGGCGACGGTGAAATTCAAGCCGGGAAAATTGCGCGCGTTGGTCTCGTTCTGTAGGCCGCAATAGACCGCGTCGGCGCCGGCATCGACGGCGGTGCGCAGCGCCGCCGGCGTTCCGGCCGGGCAGACCAGTTCCGGGCGCTGGTAATCTTGCGTTTCGCTCATCGCTATCTTCCCCGTATCGAGCGGACGGCCGACAAAGCAACCCCCGCCGGCCCCGACAGAGGTCCGAAGCTCGCGACCACGCTTTCGAGCGCCGAGCCCTCGAAATCGTCGAGCGCGTTACGCAGCGCCACCACCGCTTCGGTGTCGCCGCTCACTTGCAGGTCGCGCGAGAAGAACAGCGCGTCGCCGTCGAGCGAGCCGTCGATCATGTCGAGCAGGTTAAAGAAGGTGCCGGCGATGGCGGCGGCGTGCGCCGGGCGCTCATGGCGGCGATGCGCGGTGAGCAGCGGCCGCTCGCGCAAGGGCGTGAGCACCAGCACGAAAGGCAGGTCGGTCGGATCGATCAGGAAGCGTTTGCCGGCGTGCGCTCCCAGCCGGTTGAACAATTCGGGGCGCGATTGCGCCACATGGGTGGCGATCCGGTTGAAAATCGGCTGCAACAGCGCCAGCGGCACCGGCGCCAGCAGGACGCTGGGGGCATTTTCCAATAGCTTTTTGAGCGGAGACGCTGGGCGGCCCGCGCGGGGAGGGGCTAACATTTGGGCAACCTAGCGTCGCCACCGTGCCCGGCATTTGATCAAGGTCAAGGCGGTGCCCGGTTTACCCGCGGGTGGGCCTGGGCTCAACTGCGCCAATTACGGTGGCCCATACCCGCCCGCCGTCGGCGTCTGGATGATGACGGCCTCATTGGCGTCGATCACCGTCTCGTCGCAGCCTTGCAGACGCTCCATGCCGCCGTCCTTGCGGCGCGCCCAGTTCTCGCCGACTTGACCCGCTTCGCCGCCCGCTAACCCAAACGGCCGCACCCGGCGATGGCCGGACAAAATCGTGCATTCCATTTTTTCCAAAAAGCGGATGGTGCGGCGGATGCCGTCGCCGGCGTGCCATTTGCCGCGCCCGCCGGAATCTTTCCGAATGTGGAAATCCTCCAGCACCACCGGATAGCGGAATTCCAGCACTTCCGGATCGGTCAGCCTCGTATTGGTCATGTGGGTGTGCACGGCGTCGGTGCCGTTGAACCCGGGGCCGGCCGGCGAGCCGGAGCAGATCGTCTCGTAATACTGATACTTGGCGTTGCCGAAATTGAGATTGTTCATGGTGCCCTGCGCGCCGGCGAGCGCGCCCAGCGCGCCGAACAGGCAATTGGTCACCGCCTGCGAGGTCTCGACGTTGCCGGCCACCACGGCGGCGGGATATTCCGGCGACAGCATCGAATGCGGCGGCACCACGATTTTGATCGGCCGCAGACAGCCGGCATTCATCGGGATGTCGTCGTCCACCATCACGCGGAACACGTAGAGCACGGCGGCGCGCGTCACCGGCGCGGGCGCATTGAAGTTGGTCGGCTGCTGCGGCGAGGTGCCGGTGAAGTCGACGGTCGCCTCGCGTTTCTTTTTGTCCACCGTGATCTTCAGCTTGATCACGGTGCCCTGGTCCATCTCGTAGGAAAATTCCGAATCGTGCAACCGGTCGAGCACGCGCCGTACGCTTTCGGCCGCGTTGTCCTGCACGTGCTGCATATAGGCGCGCACCACCGGCATGGTGAAATGCACCACCATCTTGCGCAATTCGGCGACGCCTTTTTCATTGGCGGCGATCTGCGCCTTCATGTCGTTGATGTTCTGCACCGGATTGCGCGCCGGATATTTGGCCCCGAGCAGAGCCGCCCTCAGTTCCTTTTCGCGGAAGCGGCCGCGGTCCACCAGCTTGAAGTTGTCCAAATAGACGCCTTCCTGCTCGATCGTGGTGGCATTGGGCGACATCGAGCCGGGCGAAATGCCGCCGACATCCGCGTGATGCCCGCGCGAGGCGGCCCAGAACAGGATCGCCTTCTTCTTGTCGTCAAACATCGGCGTGCACACGGTGATGTCGGGCAAATGGGTGCCGCCATTGTAGGGGGCGTTGACGGCGTAGACATCGCCCGGGCGGATCCGGCCCTGGTTCTCGCGGATCACGGTCTTGACCGTATTATCCATGGAGCCGAGATGGACTGGGATGTGCGGAGCGTTGGCGACCAGCGATCCGTCGGCGGAGAACACCGCGCAGGAGAAGTCGAGCCGCTCCTTGATGTTGACCGAATAGGCGGTGTTCTGCAGCGACACGCCCATCTGCTCGGCGATCGACATAAAAAGATTATTGAACACCTCCAGCATGATTGGGTCGGCATGCGTGTCGATGGCGTGCGTGCGCACAAGCTTTTTCGCGCGCGTCAATACCAGATGATTTTTGCGCGTGAGCTCGGCCTGCCAACCCGGCTCGACCACGATAGTCTGGTGCGGCTCGATGATGATAGCGGCGCCTTTCACCTTCGCGCCGATCTTAAGCTGATCGCGCGTGTAGATATTGGCTTTGTGCCAGGCGCCGGCCGAGTAGAATTGCGTGCGCTGCGCCGGCGACGGTAATTTTCTACGCGCGCGTTTTGTCGCCTTTTCGCTGAACTTGACGCCGCCGCCGACCGCTTCCACCGACACCGCCTCAACCACCATCTGTTTGGTCCGGTCGATAAAGCCGAAGCGCGCCTTGTGCGCCTTCTCGAACGCCCGCTGCATCGCCGCCGCGCTGCCCGCCGGCACGACCAGCGCCGTGTCCGTCCCTGCGTAGCGGATATGCGCTCGCACGAAGATTTTGATCTTGGCCACAGGCACCCCCTGGCCGGCGACTTCGGTTTTCGCTTCGCGGCCGAGCAGTGTGCTCTCACGCTTGATCGCCAAGAGCGCCTTGGTGCCAAGCCCAAGTTCGATCGCCTGCTGGCGGACGCTGCGGATGTCGGCAAGCCCCATGCCATAGGCCGAGAGCAGCGAGGAGAACGGGTGGATCAGCACCCGCGTCATGCCGAGCGCGTCGGCGACCAAGCACGCGTGTTGCCCGCCGGCGCCGCCGAAGCAGTTGAGCGCATAGCGTGTCACGTCATAGCCGCGCTGCACGGAAATCTTCTTGATCGCATTCGCCATGTTCTCGACCGCGATCTTGATGAAGCCGTCGGCGATTTCCTCCGGCGTCTTGCCGCTGATTTTCTGCGCCATATTGTTGAAGCCATGCTTCACCGCAGCGCCATCGAGTGGCAGGTTCTGTTCAGGACCGAAAATCTTCGGGAAAAAGTCCGGAATCAATTTTCCGACCATCACATTGGCGTCGGTCACCGCCAGCGGCCCCTTGCGGCGGTAGCAGGCCGGCCCCGGATTGGCGCCGGCCGAATCAGGCCCGACGCGGAAGCGCGCGCCGTCGAAATGCAGGATCGAACCGCCGCCGGCCGCCACCGTGTGAATGAGCATCATCGGCGCGCGCATGCGCACGCCGGCGACTTCGGTCTCGAAGGCGCGCTCGTATTCGCCGTCGAAATGCGACACGTCCGTGGATGTGCCGCCCATGTCGAAGCCGATCAACCGGTCGAAGCCGGCCTGTCGCCCGGTTTCCGCCATGCCGACCACGCCGCCCGCCGGTCCTGACAGGATCGCGTCCTTGCCCTGAAACAATTCGGCGGCGGTTAAGCCCCCCGACGACATCATGAACATCAGCCGCGCATTCGATCGCTTGGCGTCGAGGTCCTTGTCGACTTGCGCCACATAGCGCCGCAAGATCGGCGACAGATACGCGTCCACCACCGTGGTATCGCCGCGGCCGATCAGCTTGATCAGCGGCGATACTTCGTGGCTGACCGAGACCTGCGCGAAGCCCATGTCGCGCGCCAGCGCCGCCACTTGGCGCTCGTGCTCGGGATAGCGATAGGCGTGCATGAACACGATTGCGACCGCGGCGATGCCGTCCACTTTGGCCGCTTCAAGGTCGCGCCGCACCGCGTTGAGATCGGGCGCGCGCTCGACCGTGCCGTCCGCGCGAACGCGCTCGTCCACCTCGGCCACGCGCTCATAGAGCATGTCGGGTTTGATGATGTGGCGGGCGAAAATCTTCGGCCGCGCCTGATAGCCGATCTTAAGCGCGTCGCGGAATCCTTTGGTAATGAGCAGCAGCGTGCGATCGCCCTTGCGCTCGAGCAGCGCATTGGTGGCGACCGTGGTGCCCATCTTCACCGCGCCGACGCGACCGGGCGGGATCGGCTCGCCGGCTTTCAGGCCGAGCAGGTCGCGGATGCCCTGCACGGCGGCATCGGCATAGGCCTCCGGGTTCTCTGACAGCAGCTTGTGCGCCACCAGCGAACCGTCCGGACGCCTTCCGACCACATCGGTGAAGGTGCCGCCGCGGTCGATCCAGAAATCCCAGAGCTGCGGTGAAGTCAGGGTGGCCTCATGACGCGCCGGAAAGTGAACAGCTTCCCAAAAACGTCTTCGGTTTTAGGCGGGCTGCGATGGTGCGCGAAACTATAGTTCGCGCACCACCGCGATTGTCAACTCGGCTACGGACGGCTGCCGTCGTGATGGCCGTCATCATCGTAGGGCAGGCGCGGGATAACCGCCCGGATCCGCGAGATGGTGTAGTGCTTGGCTTGCGAAGCCCATTGCGAGTCGACCGCCACGTACGCCGGGTTGAACAGCCTAAGATCGAGCGTCAGGTTCGAGACGTAGAGGAAGTTTCCGTCTTTGCTGAAGTCGGGGCTCGCCGGAAATATCAATCCGTGCGGCACGCCGGCTTTATCGAGACCGTTGAAATCGCCGAGCTTGGCGATCGCCTTGCCGGTCGGATCAACGACGACGATCTCATCGGCCTGGTTGGCCGCGACCCAGATATTGTCGTGCGAATCGAGCACGAGGCCGTCGGCGCCGTTGATGCTGTTGACGAACACCGCGGGCGTTCCCGGGCTGCCGGCGGTCACCGGAATCTTGACGACCGTGTCGTTGCCGGTATTGGCGACGAACAGCGCGTTACCGGCCTTGTTGAAGCCGAGTCCGTTGGCGCCGAACGGCGGCACGCCGCGGTGGTGAGCAGCGGGTCCTGCTTCCAGATGGTGCCGACGCCGCCGCCCGAACCGGTTTTCCAGATGATGCCGTTGAAGGAATCCGACACGTAGACGTTGCCCGAGGAATCGAAGGTGAGCGCGTTGAGGCCGGTGCTGCCGGGTGGGGTCGTCACCGTCATGAAAACGGAAGACGCGCCGCTATGCGGATTGACCTTGAGCACCTGAGCGGCACCGAAGTCGATGACCAGCAGATCGTGGGTCATGGGATGAAAACCGATGCCCAAGAGATGCGATGTCGAGCCGGCGACGCTCTTTTGCCGGATCAACTGGCCGTTTTTATCGTACACGTAAAGCTGCCCGAGGCCGCTGACCGGGCCGCTGGAGTTGAAGCCAAAGGTCGTGACGTACACATCGCCGTTCGGTGCGACGGCGAGCCCCTCCGGGCCAGTCGCTCCATCCGGCAGGATCGCGAAGACGTCGGTGTCGCCGCGATCCCAGGCTTGCGCTGGTGTCAGAACAATCGCCGGCGCTAACAAGCCGGCGCACAAGAGCGCGATCACGCTAGACCTAATTCTCATTGTGTCCTCCCTGTTCATAGCGGCAGCTTGGAGCGGATCGAAGAATTTGAGCCGTCAGCGATAATTTCTGCCGCCTTTTTTTGACGAAGGCCAACAGCCTACCGCATTCCAAGTTTTTGCCACAAGGGAGAGTTGTGCTAGGGGCGGGAAACCTTTCGGCCGTGGAACTAATCTGCTAGATTGGATTTAAAGAAAATAATTCTCAGGGAGGCCATCGCCATGAAACTTCGCCGCCGTCAATTTCTGCAACTCGCCGGGGCCGCCGCCGCGCTCCCGGCCGTCTCGCGCATCGCCAGAGCGGATAACTATCCGACGCGGCCGGTGCGCATCGTCGTCGGCT
The DNA here is from genome assembly GCA_036721745.1 of Pseudolabrys sp. Classification (GTDB taxonomy): domain Bacteria; phylum Pseudomonadota; class Alphaproteobacteria; order Rhizobiales; family Xanthobacteraceae; genus Pseudolabrys. The sequence goes on from DAIMKK010000116.1 coordinate 6,791, forward strand.
TCCCGCCCGGTTCCGCGACCGACATCGACATGCGCCTGATCGCCGCGCCGCTGGGGCAGAAGCTCGGGCAGGAATTTCTCGTCGACAACAAGCCCGGCGCCGGCAGCAATCTTGCCGCCGAGATCGTCTCCCGCGCTTCGCTCGACGGCTACACGCTGTTGGCGATGACAGTGACCAACGCGGTCAATGCCACGCTCTATCAAAACCTCACGTTCGATATTCAGAAGGACATCGCGCCGGTCATCAGCACGTTCACGTCGCCCAACACGTTGGTGGTCAATCCGTCGGTGCCGGCCAAGACGCTTCCCGAATTCATCGCCTATGCCAAGGCCAATCCGGGCAAGATCAACTATGCCTCGTTCGGTGTCGGCAGCGCGCCCAATATGAACGGTGAGCTGCTGAAATTGATGGCCGGCATCGATATGGTGCATGTGCCCTATCGCCAGAGCCCCGTGGCGGATCTGCTCAGCGGGCAGGTTCAGGCGTTCTTCGGCCCCATGCCGATCACGCTCTCCCTCGTCCGGGCCGGCAAATTGAACGCTTTGGCGGTGTCGAGCGCCAAACGTTCGGACGCGCTGCCGGACGTGCCCGCGGTTGCCGAGCTCTTGCCGGGATTTGAGGCCAACATTTGGCACGGCATCGGCGCACCCAAGGGCACGCCGAAGGAGATCATCGCCACGCTCAACAAAGAGATCAACGCCATTCTCGCCGCGCCGCAGACCAAGGAGAAATTCGCCAACATCGGCGGCGCGGCGCTCGGCGGCACACCGGAGGAATACGGCAAGTTCATCGCCGCCGAAATCGACAAGTGGGGCAAGGTGATCAAGGCAGCGAACATCAAGCCGGTCGCCGAGCACTGATGGCCAATCTCAAGGTGCTCAGCGGCAACGGCCCGCGGGCCGCGGTGCGCGAATTGTGCATGCAGTTCGCGCACGCGACCGGTCATGCATGGGTGTCGTTCCGCTTCCACGAAGTCTCGACCGGCGTCATCCGCGTGCCG
>DAIMKK010000117.1:0-5092 GCA_036721745.1 Pseudolabrys sp.
TAAGCCCAAGCGCCTGGGCTGTCATTCAACCTGGCGCATGATCCCGAAAAGTGGGGACCGGTTTTCGGAAAAGATCATGCGCAATCAAAAATAGCTATTGGAGGCGAACGCTGACGCTGTCGGTAGCGCCGCGGGCGTCCATGACGGTGAGCCGCAAGAAACCCGGTCCATCGGGCTCGAAGAACACGGTCCGCCGGCTGCCTTGGGCCGCAAGCGGCACGCCATTGACCATGACGGTGAGTGGCGCGGCGCCGCCGGTGATCTTGAGCGCGACCGCTTCGTGCGACGAGCCCTTAGTGAGTTCGATTCGCGCGCCGTCGGGCGGGAACATGATGCGCGGCGGCTCGGAAGTGGCGCTCAAATTTCCGTCGGAACTGAAATGTTGCAGCGGCGGCGGCAATTTGTTGGTGGCGGCAAAGACCGCGCCCTTGGGCGCATGTGCCAACGGCGCCGGCACATTGCCGCTGCGCGCGAAAGCGTCGAACAAAATCGGCGCCGCGGCAGCACGGCCGACCAAACCAGGCACCGGCGCCCCATCCGGCCGCCCGACCCATACTCCCACTGTCATGCGGCCGTCGAAGCCGACTGCCCAGGCATCGCGATAGCCGTAGGACGTGCCTGTCTTGAACGCGATGCGACCGGGCGGCGCGTTGTCCGGCGGCGGCGCGCCGATCAGGATGTTGCCGACATACCAGGCGGCAACTGTATCGAGCAGCCGGCGCGGATTTTGCGCGACCTCGCCTTCCCGCTCGATCAGCGGCACCGCCGAGCCCATCCGCGCAAGGCCGGTATAGAGCATCACCAGATCGGATAATTTGACGCCGACGCCGCCGAGTCCCATCGCGAGACCGGGCGCCTCACCTTTCGGCAGCACTAACGCTGCACCGGTTTGCGTCAGCCGCGCGCTCAACCGGTTGACGCCGACCTTGCCGAGCACCGCAATAGCGGGAACGTTGAGCGACATTTGCAGAGCGCGGCGCACCGTCACGGTGCCCTGGAACGTCAGATCGAAATTCTCCGGCGTGTAGCTGCCGTAGCGCGCCGGCCGGTCATCAACCAGCGTTTCCGGATGCAACAGGCCGTCCTCGAAACCCATGCCGTAAATGAACGGCTTCAGGGTCGAGCCGGGCGAACGCAGCGCCTGCGTCATGTCCACCTGGCCGGCGCGGCGCTCGTCGAAATAATCGGCCGAGCCGACGCGGGCGCGCACCTCACCGCTCTCGTTGTCGACTGCGATGATAGCGACGGAAATCTGCGGCCCGAGCGCACGCGCCCGCTCGAGCGCCAGCTCCTGCAAAGTCTTCTGCAAGCCGGCGTCGATGGTGAGCCGGTGAATGCGGCGATCCGGCTCGGCCGCGACCACTTGGTCGGCGGCGTGTGGCGCCAGCACCGGCAGTGGCTTGCGCTCGCGCGGTACGTTCGCTGATTTCGCGCGCACGATCTCGTCGCGCGGAACTACGCCGGCTGCCGCCGCGCGGTCGAGCACGCGGTCGCGCGCCGCCCGCGCGATGTCGGGAAAGCGATCCGGCCGGCGCAATTCCGGCGACTGCGGCAGCGCGACCAGGAGCGCCGCCTCAGGCAGCGAGAGTTTGCGCGGCTCCTTGCCGAAATAGGCGAGCGAGGCGGCGCGAATGCCTTCCAGATTGCCACCATAGGGCGCCAGCGTCAGATAGAGCGCGAGGATCTGATCCTTGCTCAGCGCATGTTCGAGCTCGAGTGCGCGCGTGATCTGGCGTAGTTTGGCGCCGAGGCTGCGATGCTCGCGCGGCTCCAGCAATCGCGCCACCTGCATGGTGAGAGTCGACCCGCCGGAGACGATGTGGCCGCTCGTGGCGAATTGCACGGCCGCGCGCGCGAGCGCCGCCACGTCCACGCCGTGGTGAGCCCGGAAGCGCTTGTCTTCATATGCGAAAAGCAATTTGAGGAATCGCGGATCGACGTCTTTCTCGCTCGCCGGCAGCCGCCAGCGTCCTTCGCTGGTGGCATAGGCGCGCAACAGCTTGCCGTCGTGGTCGAGCACCACATGCGAAGTCTCCAGATCCTTGCCGAGCGGCGGTGACCCAAGCGAATAGACCCAGGCGCCGCCTGCCAGCGCGGTCAAAAAAGCCGCACCGGCAAGGCTCGCCAGAGTGAAACGCCAGGGCTTCATTTTGCCGCCGTGACCTCGATCTTAGCCGTCGCCGTGCGCCCGAAACGGTCGGGCCGGTACATGTCCTCGACCACCGCCTGCGGCAGCACGTAACTGCCCGGCGACACCGCGCGCACCACATAGGCCACCGTGAACACCGGCGGCGACTGCTGGCTGCGGTCGAACGCCGCGGTGAAGCGGTCGTCGCGGAATTCGCTGTTTGCTGGTTCGACCGCATCGGTGATCCAGGAGAGCGTCCCGGTTTCGCCCGACGACACCAGCTTCGGATTGTCGATTTCGAAGCCGGCCGGCAGGTAGTCGGCGACGATCACGCGGCCAAATTGCGGTTCTGGCTCGGTCATTTTCAGCACCACCACAAACCGCTGGTTCTGCTTGGCCTTGGTCGCATCGGCCGCCTCGCCGTCGAGCGTGAAATAGCTGCGCTCGATCTTGAAGCCGCGCTCGGCGGCCGGTTCTGGCGTGAGCGGCGAACCGCTCACCGACACCACCGCCTGCACAGTCCCGGCGCCCTTGTTGCTTACCGCCAGCGGCGCACCGAGTTCGTCGGCGCGCAAGCTGCGATAGAACGTGCCCTGCCGGGTCTCGTCGTTGACGGAGAGCGAGATGGCGTTGAGCTGCTTGGCGAGCGCACGGGCGGCGAGCACCAGCCAGGCGTCTTCCTGGGTCGAGGTCCGGCTGGTGAGCGCACGGGCGGCATCGATACGCGCGACCGCGTCGTCGATGGTCCGCTGGGTGGCGCGTCCTTCTGAGGCGAGCGTCACCAGCGCGGCCGAGTCGCGCAGCGCCGAGCCGTAATCGGCGCGGCCTAGATCGAGCTTGGGCTGCGGCGCGATATCGTTGAGCGCCGCGAGATAGACGCGGTCGGCGCGCGCCTTATCGCCAAGCATCGCGAGCGCGGCGGCGATTTGTGCCTTGGCGATCGGCGTCGCCAGATCGTTGAGTTTGGTGTCGGCGATGTAGCGCAGGTCACCGACCGGCGCCACGCCGTTGCGTGCCAGCACATAGAGCGCATAAGCGAGATCGCGGCCGCCGTTCTTACTCGGGTCGGGCGTGCTCGCCACGTAATTGCGCAGCCGGTCAAGCGCCAGCGTGAACGCACCCGCCGGCACCTCGAATTTGCGCTCGCGCGCGCGGGTGAGGAAGTCGGTCACGTAAGCATCGAGCCAGGGATCGTTGCCGCCAACCGCCCAGAGGCCGAATGACCCATTCGAGTCCTGGCGGGCCAGCAGACGCTGGATAGCGTCCTTGATGCGCAGGTCAATATCGCCGTCGAGCGCGAGCTTGGCCTGTGCGGCCAACTCATTGATATAGAGCATCGCCACCGCGCGGCTGGTGACCTGCTCGGAACAGCCGAACGGATAACGGTCGAGTTCGCTCAGCAACGTCGCGATGTCGAGCGAAGCCGAGATCGCGACCGACAGACCGACGCGGCCCGTTCCCGGCACGAAATCGGCGAACATGTCCTTCGACAGCGTCAACGTCTCGCCGGGCGCAAGCGCGCGCACGGTCCGGCGGGTTAAAATCTGGTTCGCCGGCCGCACATCGAGCGCGTAAGCGCGTTCGAGCGCGTTCGGCCCGCTCACGCTCACTCTGATCGTACTCGGCCCGGCACCGGAAGCCGATACCGGCACCGCGACGCGGTCGCGCTGCTTGGTGGCGAGCTTAAGCGTGAACGGCTTGTCGCCGTCGCGCTTGACGGTGCCTTCGATGCTCACGGCGATACTGTAATCGCCGGCAGCGCCTTCGACGTTGTCCAGCTCAAGTTGCACTGCGCCGCGGTCGCCGGTGCGCAGGAAACGCGGAAGTGTCGCGGTCAGCACCACCGGATCGCGTACCACGACATCGCCCGAGGCCTTGCCGACCTTGTCCTTGCTCCAGGCCACCGCCATCACTCGCACGGTGCCGGCAAAGGCCGGTATATCGAACGCCACCTGCGCGGTGCCATCGGCGCCGACCTGCACGATGCCGGAATAAAGCGCGAGCGGCGCCTGCGTCGGCGGCGAGCCGTTTAGTTCGGCGCCGCTGTCGCCACCCGAGCGGATCGCCCCACGCACACCCTGCATGCCGTCGATCAACTGCCCGTAGAGATCGCGGATTTCGGCGGTGAGCTGGCGCTGGCCGAGATAGTAATTGTCGGGCGCCGGCGGCTTGTAATTGGTGAGGTTGAGAATGCCGACGTCGACGGCGGCGACGACGACGTGCGCCTCCTCGCCTGCATTAAGTCCGGCGAGTTTGATCGGCACGTTGAGCGCGGAATTGGGCCGCAGCGTGCCCGGCAACTTCATGTCGAGCGCGAGCGTGCGCTCGGAGCGATCGATCGAGAACCACTGCACGCCGATGGCGCGGCCGGGCATGCGTTGGGCCGGCGCGTCGAGCGGACGGCGCAAAGTGGCGACCAGATAGGCGCCGGTGCCCCAGTCTTTTCCGACGGTCAGCGGCACGCGCACCGCACCCGCTTTCACGTCTTGTGACGTTGAGGCAACCAGCCGGTCGGTAAACACGTTGAGCATGAGGCGGCCGGCGGTGCGCGCGGACACCGATACGGTCACGGCGTCGCCGGATTTGTAATCGGCCTTGTCGAGCGCGACTTCCAAGAGGTCGGGCGTATCGGCATTGGCTTCCGCGTAGAAACCGGCATCGAAGGTGAGCGAGGTGATCGGACCATTCGGCGCGCCGGTGGTGACTTCCAGGCGGTAGCGTCCCCACTTCACTGGCAGCGAAATGCGCGCCGGCTTGTCGGCGGCGACATCCACGCTGCCGTTGCCGACGCGCTCGGTGCGCTTGACCGGCTCGTATTCCCATTGGCCGTTCTGCCGGTACCATTGATACGACGTCTCGACGCGCAGCAGGTCGTAACGCAGGCCGCTTTGCGCCAGTGTCGTGCCGTCGGGGGCGGCCATCACCACGTCGAAATCGGCATTGGCGCCGTCGCCGAGCGAGCGG
>DAIMKK010000117.1:5102-7748 GCA_036721745.1 Pseudolabrys sp.
AGGCTGGCTTGACGCCAATCATAGGTGCATCGGGTGCTATCGGTACCGTGAGCTTGCGCTCGACCGCGCGCCCGCCGGATTCCGCCATGCTCACCGTGATGGTCGCTTCGAGCGGGCGGCTTGTGGTCGGAATCTTGTCGAGCGTGACCGGGAAGCTTGCCTTGCCGGTCGCGTCGGTCGTCGGCAGATCGGCGAGTTCCTGGCGCACGGCCGTGACCTCGTCGTCGGCGGGCCCGAACGCATAACCGGCAAAGCCCGGCCGCTGCTTGGCGGCCGCGATCGTCACCGTGCCTGCCAGATCGAGATTGGAGGCCGGCGCGCCGTAGAGGAAATGTCCGTCCACGTTCAACTGCGCCGGCGCGTCGCGCGGGATGATTTTGGCGGCGGAGGTGAGATCGAATTCGATGCGGTCGGCGACATAGTCCTCGACCAGGAAGCTGGCCTCGCCGACCGGCGGGCGTTTGGGATCGGTATAGGCGCGCACGCGCCAGGTGCCGGTCGAAGCCGAGGAGACGATCGGCACGCTCCAGCTATGGCCGCCGAGGCCTTGGTCGGCCGCCACCACGCGCCGATATTCGACACCGTCTGGCCGCTCCATCACCAGCGTCAGCGGCGACGCGGCGGCAATGCCGCGCGCGTCGCGCAGCAGCGAGGTCACGTGTACGGTCTCGCCGCTGCGGTAGACGCCGCGCTCGGTATAGACAAAGGCGTCAAGTCCGGTCGGCACCTGCCGGCCGGCCACGCCGCGATCGGTGAGATCGAAGGCGGTCGTTTTCAGGCTGAGGAAGGCATAGTCGGCTTTGTCGGCGGCGACGATCGCGGCCGGCGCCTGACCGCCCTCGCCGCGCGCAAGTCCCGCTTCGAAATGCACAAAGCCGTCTTTGTCGGTTGACTTTGCCGCCAGCACCTCGTTATTGCGCGCGATCAGCCGGACCTCGACGGAAGCGCTCGGCTCGGCGCTCGCCAGCGAATGAATAAAGACGTCGATGCCGTCATGGCCGCTATAGGCGGTGAGCCCTAAGTCGGACACGATGAACCACTGACTGGCGCGCTGGTCGTAGTCGTTCGAAATCGCGTCTTTCGGCGCCGCCGTCATCACATAAACGCCGGGCTTGAGATCGCCGAGCGCTTGGTCGACCGGGAATGCGGTGGCGACCTCGGTATTGAGCTTCGGCTCGACGGTGAGTTCGCCGCTCCACACCTTGGCGCCGCGTTCATTGGCTAGTTGCTCGGCCTGGTATTGGCTTAAATTCCGCTGGAAATCGTAACCGAGCACGGTGTCGATCAGATTGCGGTCGCCGATGCGGTAGACCGACATCAAGACCGCGCCGGTGTTCACGCTGAGCACCGGAATGCCGCGCTGGCCGGTGCGCGGCAGCACATAGGCTTTGCCGGAAAAGCGTACGAACGGCTTGCGGTCGCGCACGAAGATCGTGAAGTCGGCCGATTTCGCCAGCGTCTCGCGGACCACCGACGGCAGGCCGGCGCGCAGCGTAATCTGGTAGCGCTCGCCGTGCTTGAGGCCTTCCACGCAAAGCTGCTTGTCATTGGCCGAGATCGCCGGCTTGTCCTGGCCCGCCACCGCCACGAAGGGCGAGAAATCGGTGCGCCGGCCGGGCAACTCCTCGGAGAACTGGAAGCAGGCGCGCGGCGAGATGGCGTCGGAATCGACCGAGTAGTCGAGCATCCGGAAGCCGTGCTCGGTCCGCAGGCGTTCGTATTGCCCGCGCAGATCGGCGCTCTCGTGTAGATCGAGCGCGAGCCGCATGGAGTCGAGTGCCGGTCGCCAAAGCTTGCGGTCGGCGAGCGTCTTGCCGAGCAGCCCCAGGCTGTCCGCTTCCAGGTCGCGCGCGCTCGCGCGTTGATAGGCGATATAGGCCGCGGTCGAACCGCGATCGAGCAGCAGCGCGCGTTCGCGGTCGTCGCGCGGACGAATTTGCAGCACGGTGCGCGCCAAACGCAGCCAGTTCGATGCGTCGGCCGGCGCCACGGTGACGAGTTGGCCGAGCACCGTCATGCCGGTGCGGAAATCGTTCTTCTGGAAGGCGGCATCGGCGTCGTGCCGCAAGGTGGCCGCTGGCTTGGTGACTGTGCCGGCATCGCTTTTAATCTGCGCTTCGAGTTTGATCGCCGCGTCGTCGAGATCGCTGCGCTTGAAGGCCTTGTCGGCGGCGAGTGCTGGAATGAAGGCGAGAGCAATGAACGCGGCGGCCAAACCGGCGCGGACGGACGTGAACATCGGGGGAGCCTCCCAGGACGGCGACGGGTCGTCTTTGTTAGTCGCCGGTCGCCACTATTAGTTCAACGCTTGAAGGTGTCGAGGTCGTGACCGCGTTGTGGACGGATGGTGGCGGACGCGGCCGACCGGTCCGACGCGTCCAAAGGTCCAAAGGCTTGGCTGACAAGATAACGAGTCTTCCTGCCAAGGCGCTAGACAAAATATCTGAGAAGTTAGATTAAATACTGTAATATTCACTTCTAATACATTAATATGTCTACGGAAATTTCGTTTGACGGCACCCTGCTCGCGCAACCGCGCCGCCGCCGGAGAATCCTCGGCCGCTGGCGCCGGATCGCTGGTTTTCGAGCCGCGCCGGGTAGCCAGGCCCTTGGCCCAGATATTGTCCTTGATCGAGGCCGGCACGC
>DAIMKK010000118.1:0-7728 GCA_036721745.1 Pseudolabrys sp.
TCATCCTCACCACCGGCCGCCAGCTCGAGCATTGGCACACCGGCGCCATGACGCGGCGCGCGACTGTGCTCGACGCGCTCGAGCCTTCCGCGGTCGCTTCGGTGTCGCGCGGCACGCTGGAGAAACTCGGGCTCAAGCCCGGCGATAGGCTGCGCGTGACTACGCGGCGCGGCACCGTCGATCTCGCCTCGCGCCAGGACGACGCCATCCCCGACGGCGTGGTGTTCATCCCCTTCGCCTTCGTCGAGGCGGCGGCCAATATATTGACCAACCCGGCGCTCGATCCGTTCGGCAAGATTCCGGAATTCAAGTTCTGCGCGGCGAAGGTCGAGCCGGCGACGCCGAGGCAGCAGGCGGCGGAGTAGCTTCGAGCGGCGTCTCGCACTCAGCGTTGTACGCTGCCTTGGTCAAGCAACCGCATTTATTAATGCAAGATTTTTAATAACGCAGACGCTGCGATTCCTGCCGCTGCAGCAGCGGCGGCAGCTAATCCACCGACAATATTCATCGCTAGGGCAACGCGTTCGGTCCGTAGTTGAAGCCAGAAAAATTGAACATACCCCGAAGGCCTCCCAATCCTAACACTGACGGCGACGTCAGGCATTCGGCAAATAATTTTCGGATTTTCTGTTACACCGTCAAAAAAACGACAATCTCAAACATTTCTTTCGCGTTGAAAAATGGCACCTTCACTTGAAATGCGCTTGAGAGCGGGATCGCCTGTTTAATCGGTTCAACGTCGATTCCTCGGCGAAGATGCTCGTCCTTTGTGATTTTGTCGGTAAGCGTATGACCATGATCACCAGGTATCTCAATTTTAAAGTCGAAATTTTCAATCGTTGAGTTGCCGGCATTCTTTACAAAGATGCTTGCTCGATTCAAGTTGAGCATCTCTCTGTCGCCAATTTTGAAGACTATGTTGCGCTGTTCTCGTTGGACCGGCAGGGTAATATCCTCGCTCTCAATTACCGAGAACTGCACTTTCTTGCGTTTGACCACGAGAAAGTAGGTGACCGCCGCGCCAATAAGCGCGCCGATGATTGGACCGAATACAGTAATGAATGGTGCGTACGACGCCCAACCCGATGCCATTTGGCCACGGCCCCTCAAGTTCCCAACTGCAACAATAACGTGCGTTTCTAAGGGTGACAACAAATGGCCGAAGCCGCTCTTGACAATATTCCTATAGGATGATATTCATATCGCATCCTCCCCATTCCGAGGGCGTGCTCATGAGACGCAAACGAGGGCGGGGGAGGATGCGGCGCCTGCGGGCGGGGCTCGTAACCCCGCTCCCGGGAGGCCTCGGGTCGCCGTCCGCCCCAACTACGTGGGGCTGCCTTGTATGGCTGGGCGCGGACCAAGGCGGGCGAAAGCCTGCCGGATCGGGGGGCCACAAGGCCTCCGTCCGCGCCCGGAAGTTACGGCCCCGGGGCAGAAAAGCCGCGATGGAGCGCCGCGGGGCGTGCGTCCTTCGCCAAGGACGCGCACGCCGCAAGGCGTGAGTTGAATGGATGCGCCTCGCGGCGCTCCATCCCCTCGGGCTTGCCCGAGGGCCAACGAAGTGCCCCGCTCCGGCGGGGAGTGACTACGGCGCACCCCGCGCCGCAAAGAACAGGGGCGATGGCGCTTGGCTTGCCGCGCCGAAGCGCAGCGAAGGCGGGCTGTTTGATAATTGAATCGGTGCGCGCAAACCGCTCGTCCCCGCGAATGCGGGGACCCAGCTCTGGATGCCCGCTTGCGCGGGCATGAGCGGGCAGGGATGTCCCGCCGCTCAATGCAGCGTCGGCTTTTCTTCGCCCACCACGCGCAACTGCATCCGCCCGATCAAATCCGCCCGCGCCGCCTCGGCCGCGCGCAAGGCTTCTTCGGCCTGCGTCCAGGTGGTCGCGTTCGAACCCAGCAGCACGGTGCCGATGATCATGGCCGCTAGCGCGGTGATCGTCGTCTCGGAGGTGTAGGAGAGCACCGACAGCATTGCGAGGACGATATAAATGACGCCGGCGGCGATGGTGAACTTGGCGGCGAGCGAGAATTTACGGCAGCGCTCGATCGATACCGCCAGCGCCTCGCTGCGGGCTTCGAGCTGCGCGATCTGGTCGCTGATATCGCCGTCGTCCATGGCCGCCGACCGTAGCGCGGATGCAACGCCGGCGAAATCCGGCTGGCTCACGAGCGATTAGCCGGTGCCGCCGGGCTCACTCCGGCTGCAGGCCGATGTCGTGGACGATTTTTTTCCAGAGCTCGTATTGGGCCCGCACGAATGCCTGGGTGGCCTCGGGCGACTCGGCGCCGTCGGTGAAGAAGCCGACGTCGGCAAGTCTTTTCACCAATTCCGGCATCTTGAGGACCTTGTCCATCTCCCGGTTCAGCCGGGCGACGACCTCGGCGGGCGTGCCGGCGGGCGCGGCGATTACGAACCAGCCGGTAAGCTCGACTCCGGGATAAGTCTCGGAAATCGAAGGGACCTGTGCGAACTGCGGCAATCGCTTGGTCCAGCTGATGGCGAGCGGCTTGAGCGCGCCGCTGGCGATATGCGGCGCCGCCGATGGCGGCGACAGGATCGTCAGTTGGGTGCGCCCGGCCAGCGTGTCTTGCACGCCCTGCGGCATGGTGGCGTAGGGCACCTGCAGAATATTCGCACCGCTGACATTGTTGAGCCAGGTGGCCAGAATGCCGGAGAAGTTGCGCGGTCCGTCGGTCGCGAAGGTCAGCTTTCCCGGATTTGCCTTATCGTAAGCGACCAGCTCGGAAAGATTGTTGGGCGCCACCTTGGCGTTGGCGAGAATCAGGAACGGATTCTTCGCCACCATGGAAACCGCCACGAAATCCTTGACCGGATCGTAGGGCAGCGTTTTGAACGTGTGCGGATTGCTCACCAGCACGGCGGCGGTCGCGAAGAACAAAGTATAGCCGTCGGGCGCCGCGTGCGCGGCCGCCGTCGCACCGACCACATTGGCGCCGCCGGGGCGGTTCTCGACCAGGACCCGCTGTCCCAATAGATCCGACAATTTGTCGCTGACCAACCGGCAGATCAGGTCGGGCGTGCCGCCGGCGGCCTGCGAGACGATGATCTTGATCGGCCGGTTCGGCCAGGTGTCCGCCTGGGCCGGGACAAACGACATGACGATCAAGGCGAGCAGCGCGACCGCCCGGGCCAATGGGGACATAGTCTCCTCCTTCGACCGGAATTTCTCAGCCGGTTCCGGTACTCGATAAGGAATAACGACAGTATCGGCGGCTGCGGCACATTGATTCAAGTCAACGGTTCGGCGGCCGCCCCGATCCCGCCGCTTTTGCAGGCTGGAATTCTCAGGTCTCCGCGGCGCCAGGCGCGCCGAGGGCATGAACGCGAGGGAGAGTAACGCCATGACGCACGCGCGACTTTTGTATTGCCTCGGCGTCTTGATGATTTCGGCCGCGCCCGCACTGGCCAAGCCCGCCTACGTGGCCTCGACCGTAAACTTGCGCGCCGCGCCGGGCACCACCAGCGAGATCGTAGGCAAGATCCCCGGCGGCAGCTTGATCGAAGCGAAAGATTGCAGCGAAGGCTGGTGCGCGGTGACCTGGGGAGAAAAGAGTGGCTTTACGATCCAGACCGCGCTCGATATGAGCGGCCGCGTTCCGGCCCGTTCGGCAGCTCCGCCGGCTTACCGGCCGCATGCGGGCTACGTGGTCGACGACGAACCGGTCTACTACGAGCGGCCACCGGTTTATTATGATGACGGACCCTATTACCGGCCCTATTGGGGTTGGCGGCGGCGTTGGTAGTGAACGCCGGGGCGGCCTGTCGTCACGTCGCCTTGTCGCCGGCGCCCCATAGCAGACCGATCGCAACCTTGACGGCGAGGTAAACGACCATGGCCACCGGAAAGGCGAAATAGAACTTCACGTCGAGGCCCTGCTGCAATCCGAACAGGACGGCGGCGCCGGCCAGTACCGAGACAATTCGTCCGATGGCGTGCCGGTTCATGCGCGGGCGCCGCTAGCGTTTGGTCTTGGAATCGTCGGCCCCACGCATATTTTGCCACGGATCGACGCGGGTGGGCGTGACATCCTGGCCGCTGCTTTTGCGCACGGCGTCGTATTGTTTTTCCACCGCCTCGGCGTCCTTTTTCTTTCGCGCGTATTCCTCGACCATGGGGTTGTCGGGCCCCTTTTTTTGTTGGGCGAGGGCCGGTCCGGCGATGATGGCCAGCAACACAATCGCGACGATATATCTTGCCATGGCGGCTACCCACATATTCAGTGCTGGAGACGCTATCATGCCGTCCCCGGGCTCTCAATGCGATGAAATCGTTGCGCAATCGGCCCGAACGGCCGCTATAAATTTCACTGCCGCATCGTTACAATGCGAGCTAGAGCCTGCCGGGACGATTCCGGCGCAATTGAGGTAACGCATGTCACTTGCTCACGATGTTCCGCCGCGCACGGCTGCGATTGCGCTCCGCCACGATTGGACGCGCGAGGAGGTACACGCTTTGTTTGCGCTGCCGTTTCCGGAACTGATGTTCCGCGCAGCGCTTGTGCACCGGGAGCATTTCGATCCGACCGAGGTGCAGATCTCGACGCTGCTGTCGATCAAGACCGGCGGCTGCCCGGAGGATTGCGCCTATTGTCCTCAGGCCGCGCAATACGATACCGGCGTCAAGGCCGAGAAGCTGATGGCGGTCGAGGCCGTTCTTGCCGAAGCGCGCGCGGCCAAGGCCTCCGGCGCCTCGCGCTTCTGCATGGGCGCGGCCTGGCGGGAGCCGAAGGACCGCGATCTCGAGCAGGTCTGCGCCATGGTGGAAGGCGTCAAGGCTTTGGGGTTGGAAACCTGCGCCACGCTCGGCATGTTGACGCCCGTGCAGGCGGCGCGGCTGAAGGCCTCCGGCCTCGACTACTACAACCACAACCTCGACACCTCGCCGGAATATTACGGCGCCATCATCACCACGCGCACCTACCAGGATCGCCTCGACACGCTCGACACCGTGCGCGACGCCGGCATCCATGTCTGCTGCGGTGGCATCGTCGGCATGGGTGAGGGGCTCGACGATCGCGTCGGCATGATCGCGACGCTTGCCGGCCTGCCGGTGCATCCGGAAAGCGTGCCGATCAACATGCTGGTGCAGGTAGAAGGCACGCCGCTCGACCATGCCGCCAAGCTCGATCCGCTCGACTTCGTGCGCACCATCGCGGTGGCACGCATCACCATGCCGGCCTCGGTGGTGCGGCTATCGGCCGGCCGCGAGGACATGAGCGAGGAGACGCAGGCTTTGTGTTTCCTCGCCGGCGCCAATTCGATTTTCTATGGGCCCAAGCTGCTCACCACGCCCAACCCCGAGCGCGACCGCGACATGGCGCTGCTGGACAAGCTCGGCCTGAGATCGATGGAATAGCTACTTCACCACCAACACGGGACAAGGCGCCAGCCGTACCAGGCGATCGGCGGTGCCGCCGATGATCCGCTCGAACAGCGCGGAATGGCCCATGAAGCCGACCACCAGCAGGTCGGCCTTCTTCGCCTTCACGTAAGCCACGACGGCCGCCACGGCGTGACCGGCGACCACCTCGGCGTCAAGCTTGACGCCCTTCTTTTTCGCGATCGCTTTCGCCTTGGCGAGAGCGTCGTGGAATTTGTGATTTTCCTGGGTCTTGGTTTCGATCACTTCGTCGATCGAGGCGGGAAAATTCGGAATTTCCTCGACCGAAATCATGTGCAGTTTGGCATGGTGCAATTTTGCGATGTCGCAAGCCAAGGTCAGCGCTTTCAGCCCCCCATTCGAGCCGTCGTTGGCCACCACGATGTGCTTGAACACGTCACACCTCCTGTTTAACGAGGCCGATTTTAGGCATGAACCATTTCTGTGCGATCACCGTGGGCACCACCGCGCTGGCGATCACCGCCGTGAGCAGGATGGTGTACTGCTCCTGGTCGATGATGTGATTGGTCAGGCCGTAAAGGGCCGAAATCGAGCCGAAGGTCAGTCCGGTCGACATCAGCAACGTGGTGTACATGCCCTCGCGTTTGTCGAAGCGATAGTAGCGCGTCAGCGGCAGAATGCCGATGAATTTGGTCGCGATCTTCAGCCCCAGGAAGAGGCCGATCAAGCCGGCGCCCGTGATGAGCGCCTTGGCTTCGATCAGCGAACCGGCCTTCAGGAAGTAAAACGGGGTGAGGACCGCGAAGGCGATCACCCGCATGCGGTGCGGCAGCTCGGGGTCGTTCTGGAAAGCGGGCGCCAAGGCCATGCCAATGACATAGGCCGGCAGCACCGCCTCGCTGCCGACGGCGGTGGCGAAGCCGCCCAGCGCAAACAGGATGAGCAACAGGAACTTGATTTCCGGTTCGCTCACTCGCCGTCCGACCCATTTGAAGAACCATGGCCCGATCTTCGGCAGCGAGGCGGCGACGATGATCGTCGCGGCGGCAAAGGCGATCAGCGAAACCGTGAAGGACGCAAACACGATGCCGAGCGCGAGCACGGTGCCGAGATCGGTGATGAAGCAAGCGGCCAAAATGATCTTGCCGAGCTCGGTCTTGTTGAGGCCGGTCTCCACCATCACGGCATAGACCACGGCCACCGAGGTCGTGGACAGCGCGATGCCGGTGATCTGCGCTTGCGGCCACGGCCAGCCCAGCAGATAGCGGGCGGCTAGCATGCAGCCGAGATAGGGGAACAAGAAGCTGACGAAGCCGATGCCGACGCTGGCGCCGAGATTGCGGCGCACCACCGCCATGTCCACTTCCGCGCCGGCGAGAAAGGTCAGCAGGATGGCGCCGAAGCCGGCGAGGTAGTTGATCCAGGGTGTGAGCGGCATGCCGATGATGTTGCCGCCGAGCGCGCCCATCATGATCTCGATCAAGGCGACCGACAGCGCCAGCCGGATCGATATCAGCGAGGAGGCCAGCGCTAGGCCGATCCAAAGCGCCGACGTAAGCCAGATATTGTCCATCATCAGTCACGCTCCTTTGTGCGCGTGCGGCACCAAGCCGACGCGGGACCGGAAGCGGCGCGATTCGGCAACAAAAAACCGCCCTCGCTCGACCGATCGAATCCTACCGTTCCTCGTTCGCGGTAGGAGTCATCAGCCGTTATGGGCGGTTTCGGGGGACTCCATCCCCATCGCGACGAAAGGTAGCGGCGGTGCTGGGCATGGTCAACCGGGCACCGGCTTGAAAGCTGTGCGTCACCCGCGCAGGATACCGTACCTTAACGCCAGCCGCGATATTCGTATTGTCCTCACAATCCAATCCACCCCGCCGTCGGCGGCGCGCCTTCGACTGGTCGACCGCGACCATCGCCACTGTGGCAGTCGCGGCTGCCGCCGCCATTTATGTGCGCGACGGACGAGATCATTTCCTCGCCATTTTCGGCAGCGACCTCACGCTGTTCGGCGAGATGCTGCCCAAGGTGCTGGCCGGCTGCCTGATCGGCGCCTTCGTCACGATGATCCTGCCGCGCGAATTGGTGGCGCGCTGGGTCGGGCATGAATCCGGTTTCGCCGGCTTGGCCGTCGCGGCGTTTTTCGGCTTCCTGCTGCCGGGCGGCCCGATCACCATCTATCCGGTGGCCGGCGCCTTTCTCACCATGGGCGCCGACATCGGCGCGGTGGTGGCCTTCATCACCAGTTGGACGCTGTGCGGCTATACCCGCGCGCTGGTGTGGGAATTGCCGTTTTTCGGTCCCGACTTCGTGATCTGGCGCATCGTCGAGGCGGTGCCGCTGCCGATCATCGCGG
>DAIMKK010000119.1:0-7693 GCA_036721745.1 Pseudolabrys sp.
CTGCCGGTTTGGTCACAAGTCCGGTGCAGGCGCAGCAAAAGCCCGTCATCAAAGTTTCCAGCCTCACGCTGCCGGTGTTCAACCCGCTGGTGTGGAACATCATGAAGGCGCGCGGCATCGACGCCAAACACGGCTTCGAGCTCGACATTCACGCCTATCCGTCGATCTCCGCGTTCTACGCCGGCTTCGCCACCGGCGAGACCGACGCACTGATCGGCGGACCGACGATCTTCCAGAAGCTCTATCAGGAAGGCGTGCAGCTGCAAATCATCGGCACCGGGTTCACGCTCGCGGATCTGGTGATCTTCGCCAAGGACGAATCGATCAAGTCGCTGGCCGACCTCAAGGGCAAGCAATTGGCGATCGACATGGGCGGCTCGCAATTCCAGGTGGTCAAGATCTACGCCAACGCCAAGGGCATCGAGCTTGGCAAGGACATCATCGTGGTCAACGCCAATTTCGGCGTCGCCCGCGCGCAACTCGAGGCCGGACGCGTCGACGCGGCATTGGTGATCGAGCCGCTGGCGAGCATCAGCGCCAAGCAGCATCCGGATTGGCACGTCATTTTCAACGGCGCGCAAGGCTGGCAGGAAATCGCCGGCGAATCGGGCTGGGAGATCGTCCCCGCCATGCGCGCCGACGCCATCGCAAAGAATCCCGCCGCGCCGAAAATGCTGCTGGCGGCCTTGCAGGATGTCGCCGCGGTCTTCGAAAAGGAAACCGCCGCCGCCGACAAGATCGCCAACGAGACGCTGAAACTGCCGCCCGGCATTTTCACCGCCGCGGTCGAGAGCAAGCGGCTGCAGATGATCGTGAAGCCGGCCTGGGAGCCGGCCACCCGCAAGTCCATTACCGACATGATGGAGCGCGCGGTGAAGGCCGGTTTCTACCCGAAGATGCCGAACGAGAAGATCATCTATGCCCCTTAAGCGCGTAAGCGCGCCCGCACCATGAACGAGGAGCACGCCAAGTCTCTGCCGGCTCCGGTCCCGGTTCCGGATCTGATTTTCCCGCGCCAGACTCTCGTCTCGCTTCTGGTCTTTGCCGTTTGCTGGGAGGCGCTGTCGCATCTTGCGCCGGCGCTCGGGATTCCGCCGTTCGCCATCCCGAGCCTGTTGCGGATCGCGAAAAGCGTCGCCGAGATCACGCCGGCCGACGTCGCCGTCACGCTGGCGCGTGTGATCGGCGCGCTGGTCGTCTCCTTCGTGCTCGGCGTGACGCTGGCGATGGCGATGTACCGCTCGGACTCGCTCGACAAATACCTGCATCCGATGATCCGCATTTTGATGGCGGTGCCGGTGGTGTCGTGGATCTTGTTTGCGGTGCTGTGGTTTCCGGGCGTCGAATTCCGCATCGGCTTCGTGCTGGTGGTGGTGTGCGGCCCGGTGTTTCTGGTCGACTCGCTCGACGCCATGCACGGGGTGCCGCGCGAACTGCGCCATATGATGCAGTCGTTCCGGCCGACCACGCTGCAATATTTCGTCAAGCTGATGCTGCCGGCGATCGTGCCGAGCATCTTCACCAGTTGGAAGGTCAATATCAGCCTGGCGATCCGCGTCGTCACCATTGCCGAGCTGGTCGGCGCGGTGACCGGCATCGGCCATCAATTGTCGGTCGCGCAAGAATTGTTCTCGGTCGCCGACGTGTTCGCCTGGACGCTGGTGCTGGTGGTGCTTCTGTTTTTGCTGGAAGCTATTGTCGCACGGGTCGAGAAGCGCCTATTGCGGTGGCGGGCATGACCGCGATCAAGAGCGGGCCACCGCCGATCGAGGTGCGCGGCTTGCGCAAGGTGTTCCGCCAGACCACATCGGGCCAATCGGTGGTGGCGATCGACCGGCTCGACCTCACGATTGCGCCGCGCGAGGTAGTTGCAATCGTCGGCCAGACCGGCTGCGGCAAATCCACCTTCTTCGATCTGGCGATCGGGCTGGAAGCGCCGACCGAGGGCTCGATCCTGATCGGCGACAAGAGCCCGCACAGCGACTTCGATCATTTCCGCGGCCGAATCGCCACCGTGTTCCAGCAGGACCGGCTGCTGCCTTGGCGCTCGGCGCTGGACAACGCGAAGCTGCCGCTCGAACTGATCGGCCTGCCGGAAGCCGAGCAGCGCGAACGCGCCCTCACCTGGCTCAACCGGCTGGGCCTTTCCCAATTCACCAATGCATTTCCGCACGAATTGTCCGGCGGCATGCGCCAGCGCGTGGCGATCGCGCGCGCCTTCTCGGTGCAGCCCGATATATTGCTGGCGGACGAGGCGTTCGGTCATCTCGACGAGGTGACGGCGGCGGAGCTGCGCGAGACCTTCCTGGCGCTGGCGCGCGAATGCGGCTCGACCGCGATCCTGATCACGCACCAACTGGAAGAAGCAATCGGCGTCGGCGACCGCATCGTGGTCTTCGGCCAATCGGCCAAGCTGCTCGCCGATATTCACGTCGCACAATGGCCGAAGTCGAAATACCGGCTGCTGCGCGAGGCGATCCAATCGACTTTGCAGAGCAACAAGCCCGATCCAAGGCTCAAGGATCCGGCATCGAAGCCGAAGCGTAAAAAGAAAACTAGCTCCGCATAATCGCTTTCGCCGCGTCGCCGACCGCTTCGACCGACATATCGGTGTCCAGGAAGCAGACGATGCGGCACGGGCAGCCTTCCAGGCCCTCGTAGCGCCAGGGGAACGCGCCGATCAGGCAGCGCTGACCCAGCACCAGCTCGATATCGCCGCCGAGATTCTCCGCGTGCAGCAGGCCTTCCTGGAACGCCCAGCTGTGGAACGGGAATACGTCCTGCGTGACTCGGCGGCCGGATTTCTTGTGGGTGAATTCGAAGGTGCCGAAAAACTCGCCCGGCGTCTTGCCGTGCTGCTTGGTGAATTGCGCGGTCAGGTCGGGCCGCATGGTGCGGATCGAGGTGTTCATGGCGTGGTCGCAGGAGCCGGTGTCCATGCCCCACCACTTGATCTTCCGCTGCAGCATCCAGTGCAGCGTGTCGAGATTGGGGCCCGGGTGATAGCAGAAGTACTTCACCAGATCCTGTTGCGGCTGGCCTTCGTAGTGGCGGTGCCAGCCGGTGTGCAGGATCAGGATATCCCCGTCGCGGATATCGGCACCTGAAGTTTCGATGATCTCCGGCGTGATCACCGCCCAATCGCGCATGTGCTTCGAGATATCGACCACCACGCCGCGATTGACCAGATAATCGAGCGGTAAATGCGCCATATCGCCCTTGCGGTTGTCGGTGGCGTGCATGGCGCCATCGAAATGAGTACCTACGTGCAGGGCGGTGTCGATCCGCTGCGCCACGATCATCTGGCTTTGCAGATTCTGCGCGTAATACATCTTGTTGCCGGCATAGCCGACCCAGCCGGGCGTGTGCACGTTCATGACGTGGGAGAGATCGACGATTTTCATGGCGCGGTCCTGATGCAAACGAGATGAAGTCGATCACAACAGCCCGCGCAGCGCCAGATGTACGCCCAGTCCGAGTAGGCCGAGGAAGAAGCACAATCTGAACGTCGCCTCCCGCACTTTGCCGCGCACCCATTGCCCGAGCCGCATGCCGACCAAAGAGGCCGCGATCGCCACCAGCACCGGCGCGACCAATGACCTACCCATCTCGCCGGCATGCATCAGTGCCGCCCCAAGCGTCACGGTCGACGTCGTGAACGAGACGCCAAGCACCTGCACCAGCTGATTGCGGTCGAATTGCAGCGCGTGCAGGTAGGGCGTGCCCGGCAGCACGTAGACGCCGGTCGCAGCAGTGATCGCGCCGGTCAGCGCGCCTACCGGCAGGCTCAGCCAGCGTTCCGCGCGCGGCGAGACGGTGAAATCCAACTTGATCAGGCCAAGCCCGGCATAGATCACCAGCGCCAGGCGGAGCCATAAGGTCGTCTGGCCGCTGTTGCCGCTCGGCAACCAGACCGCGGCTATGAAGGTGCCGATGCAGATGCCGGCCAGCATCGGCCAGATCCGCCGCACCAACGCAAGCAAACCGCCGCCGACGGCCGCCTGCCAGACATTGGTGATCAGCGCCGGCGCCACCATGATCGCGGCCGCCTGCACCGGCGTCATCATCAACCCGAGCAGGCCGATCGCCACCGTTGGCAGGCCGAGGCCGATTGCGCCCTTGACCAAGCCTGCCAGCAGGAAAGCGCCCGCCGTGGCGGCAAGTATTGGTAGTGAATCCACCGGCGCTCCTACAGCTGCGGCCGGACCTTGCGTGATGCTGTCCGCATCCACAATGCGGCAGATTGCAACCCAGCCTCCCTTATTCGCGAAGCACCCTCACCTCTCCCAGTAATGCCGGGGAGAGGGAGGGGCGTGCCTTCGTTGCCGCGGCCATCGATTTGGTGCCATACTTTCAAGACTATTTCCGCGACGCGGTGAAGGGAGGACAAGGTGCGCGTATTTCTGGCTCTAATGTCCGCAGCTCTGCTTTACGTGTCCGCCGCATCCGCGCAGGACGCCGCGGCCAAATATCCCAACCGGCCGATCAGAATCATCGTCTGCGTTCCGGCCGGCGGCGGCGTCGATACCGTTACTCGCATCGTCGCCGACGGCTTACAGAAGCGGCTCGGCCAGCCGGTGGTGGTAGAAAATCGCGCCGGCGCCGCCGGCAATATCGGCGCCGAAGCGGTGTTCACCTCCGATCCCGACGGCTACACGCTGCTCGCCGCGCAGCCGTCGCCGCTCACGGTCAATCCGCTGCTCTATAAGACGATGGCCTTCGATCCGGCCCAGTTCGTGCCGGTGGCGATCATGACCACAGTCGCCAATGTCCTGCTGGTGCGGCCGGATTTTCCGGCCAAGACCGCACAGGAATTCATCGCCTATGCCAAAGCCAATCCGGGCAAGATCAACTATGCCTCGCAAGGGATCGGTACGACCTCGCATTTGACCGCGGCGCTGTTCGAGAAAGTGACCGGCACCAAGCTCGTGCACGTGCCTTACAAAGGCACGGCGCCGGCGCTCAACGATATTATCGCGAGCCATGTGGACTTCATATTCATGGAGCTCGCTTCCGCGATCAAACTGCACCAAGCTGGCAAGGCCCGCATCATCGCGGTGGCGACCGCAAAGCGGATTCCGAACTTGCCCGACATCCCGACCCTCGACGAGGCCGGCGTGAAGGGATTCGAATCCGGCACCTGGAACGCCATCGCCGCGCCGCCTAAGACCCCTGCGGCGATCGTCGCCAAGCTCAACAAGACGGTCAACGAGGTACTCAAGAGCCCGGATGTGCAGGACAAGTTCTCTAAGATCAACTTGCACGCCGCCGGCGGTACCCCCGCAGAGGCCGCAGCCTTCATCAAGAAGGAAACGCAGGTCTGGGGCGAGGTGATCAAAGAGGCGCATGTCCCGGCGCATTGAGGCATGGGCGCCACGCTTTGCGGCCCCTTGAAAAGACGAGGTCGGTTTGCGAAGCAAACCGGGTGGGGATCGCTTTCCGGTCCCGCATCCCGATACTCCCCCTTCCGGGGAGGAAATTCCCCGCGAGGTAGGTCATGGCCGGTCCGATGATTCCCAAAGACCGCAGCGACTATTCGGCGATCGTTGATCGGGCGCCGCTCAAGCTGCCGGGCAAAGCCCGTATCGTGTTCTGGACCATCGTCAATTACGAGGTGTGGGACATCGGCAAGCCGATGGCACGGCAATTGCTCCCGGCCCCGACCGGCGTGCCGCTGATGCCGGACGTGGTGCATTGGGCGTTCCACGAATACGGCATGCGGGTCGGCTGCTGGCGTTTTTTCGAGCTGTTCAAACGACTCGGCATTAAGCCGACGCTCGCGGCCAATGCGCGCATTTGCGAGGACTACCCGCGTGTCGCCGGGCAGGCGCGCGATGACGGCTGGGAATTCATGGGCCATGCCTACGAGCAGGGTCCGATCCACAAGGAGCCCGACCAAGCCGGCATGATCAACCGCACCATGGACATCATGCAGAAATTTACCGGCAAGCGACCGGTCGGCTGGCTCGGCCCCGGCCTGACGCAAACGCTGGAGACGCCGGACCTGCTCACTGCCGCAGGCGTGAAATATATCGGCGACTGGGTCTATGACGACGAGCCGACCGTGATCAAAACCACGAACGGACCACTCGCCACCCTTCCCTACACCATCGAATGCAACGACATACCGATGATGCTGATCCAGCATCACGAGAGCGATTACCTGCTCAAGCGCACCATCGACCAGTTCGACCGGCTCTATGCCGAGAGCGCGAAACGCGCCAAGTTCTGCGTGCTGGCGATCCATCCTTACATCAGCGGCCAGCCGCACCGGATCAAATATCTCGAGGCGATCTACGACTACGTCAACAAGCACGAGGGCGTGCTGCACTGGAACGGCGAGCAGATATTGGACTGGTACCGGAGTGTTGCCAAAATCGGTTCCGCCGCTTAGCGTTAAGCGTCTGCCATAACAACAAGAACGCGCCGTATCCCGGAGGAAACCACATGTCATGCAAGATGATTATCCGAACCCTTGCCGGCATTGCCGCCGTGCTTGGCTTGCTATCGCCGGCTTCGGCCGAGGTGCCGGAGATCCGGCTGGCACAGCAGTTTTCCATTGGCTATCTGCAGCTCAACGTGATGGAGCATCAAAAGCTCATCGAAAAGCACGCCAAGCTGCTGGGCATCCCCGAAGTGAAAGTGTCCTGGCTGAAATTCAACGGGCCGGCGGCGGTCAACGACGCGCTGTTGTCGGGCACGCTCGATATCGCGTCCGGCGGCGTGCCGGGCCTGCTGGTGCTGTGGGCGAAGACCAAGGGCACGCCGCAGGAAGTGCGCGGCATTTCGGCCCTGAGCTCGCAACCGTTTTTACTCAACAGCCGCGACCCTGACGTCAAGACCATCAAGGATTTCAAACCGAGCGACCATATCGCGCTGCCGGCGGTGAAGGTTTCCGTGCAGGCCATCATGTTGCAGATGGCCGCTGCCAAGGCTTTCGGCCCGAAGGATTTCGCCAAGCTCGACACGCAGACCGTATCGATGTCGCCGCCGGATGCCACCATCGCGCTGCTGGGCGGCAAGTCGGAGGTTACCGCCTCGTTCAGCGTGCCGCCATTCCAGTATCAGCAACTGGAGCAAGCCGGCATCCACACCGTGGTCAACTCGTTCGACGTCATGGGCGGCTCGCATTCCTTCACGGTGGCGTGGACCTCGGCGAAATTCCGCGACAAGAACCCGGTGTTGTACAAGGCGTTGATCGCGGCCCTCAAAGAAGCGACCGACATCGTCAACAAAGACAAGAAGGCCGCCAGCGCCTTGTGGATCGAAGATTCAAAATCGAAGCTGCCGCTCGACATGGTAACAAAGATCGTCGACGGCCCGCAGGTGCGTTGGAAGCTCACGCCGGAAGCCACGATAAAGTTCGCCGACTTCATGGAGAGCGTCGGCACGCTGAAGGTGAAAGCGGCGTCCTGGAAGGATTATTTTTTCCCGGAGATTTATGACGAGAAGGGGAGTTGATCCCGTCATGAACTTCCCCAAGCCCGCCGTCGGCATGCTGCCGAACGACCGTATCGCCTACACGCCGATCACCGAGCGCAAACCGCTCAAGCTGCCGAAGGGCGCGCGCATGGTGGTGTGGACGATCACCAATGTCGAGGAGTGGGACCCGACCCAGACCATGCCGCGCACCGTGCTCACGCCGCCGGCCGGCGGCTCGCCGATGCCGGACATTCCGAACTGGTGCTGGCAC
>DAIMKK010000120.1:0-3348 GCA_036721745.1 Pseudolabrys sp.
ACATACCAGCCAACACCATTCACGCCGGCAAGGCGACGCCGGAGGGCGATGTGGTCTTTTTCACCTGCAAGGACGCTTCGCACAGCCTGCACGGCATAAAGGCGACTTGAACTTCATCAGCGCGGGGCATGCAGAACCCCTGCCTTTAATCGACTTTAGCCACGGAGGATTTTACATGAAACGTCTGAGTGCGATCCTGCTCGCCGCTGCCTGCCTTTCCGATTTTCTTGCCATCGGCGTGGCGGCTACCTCGGCGCAGGACAAGTACCCGAGCCGTACGGTCAAGATCCTGGTGCCTTATGCGCCGGGCGGCGCCACCGACATCACCGCGCGCATCGTCGGCGATCAATTGCAGAAGATCACCGGTCAGGCATTCGTGATTCTCAACAAGCCCGGCGCCTTCGGCCTGCTGGCGATCGACGAAATGGTGAAGGGGGCGCCCGACGGATACACGCTGATGATCGGCAACGTCTCGACCAACGCGATCACGCCGATCCTCTACAGCAAGAAAATGACCTTCGACTACGGGAAGAGCGTGACGGCGGTGACCAATCTGATCGACGTGCCGGCCTTCATGCTGGTGACGACGGCGAACGATTTTCCAGTCAAGAGCGTGGCCGAGCTGATCGATTACGCCAAGAAGAACCCCGGCAAGGTGCACTACGGCACGGTCGGCATCGGCTCCTATCCGCATTACGACATGGCCTATTTCGCCAAGCGCGCCGGCGATCTCGACATGACCGCCCTGCCCAACAAGAACGGCGCCTCCGGCGTGATCCAGGACATGCTGCGCGGCGATGTGCAGGCCTCGTTCCTCAACGTCGCCAGCGCCGCCGGCATGGTGAAGTCGGGCAAGTTCCGTCCGATCGCGGTGGTGAGCAATGCGCGCCTGCCGGACTATCCGGACATTCCGACCATGAAAGAGGTCGGCTATCCCGACGTCGGCACCGTGGCCTGGAACGGCCTGTTCGCGCCGGCGGGAACGCCGAAGCCGGTGCTCGACGAGCTGCATCAGGTCGTGCTCAAGGCGCTGCAAACGGCCGAGGTGAAGGAAAAATTTGGCATGCAGAAGATGGATATCGCGCCCAACCAATCCGTCGCCGACGCCAAGGCCTGGCTCGACGATCAAATCAAGCATTGGCACACCATCACCGACACGGTGAAGATAGACGTCGGGCAGTAACTTTTTCCCTCTCCCCGTTTAGGGGGAGAGGGAAAGCGCGCTCGTTTCAGATAACTTGATTTAACGCCCGCCAGATACGCTCCGGCGTCGCCGGCATGTCGAGTTGCGCGCCTTTCGGCAAGGCGTCGAGGATGGCGTTGATCACAGCCGGCGGCGCTGCGGTGGTGCCGGCTTCGCCGGTGCCCTTCACGCCGAGCGGATTGGTGCGGCAGGCGACCGCGCGGTGCTCGACCGTCATATCCGGCATCAGATCGGCGCGCGGCACGGCGTAATCCATGAACGAGCCGCTGACCAGCTGACCGGCGGCGGCGTAGACCGTGTTCTCGGTCAGCGCCTGGCCGAGCCCCTGCGCCACGCCGCCGTGGATCTGGCCTTCGACGATCGTTGCGTCCAGCACATTGCCGCAATCGCCGACCGCCACATAATTCACGATCGCAACCGCGCCGGTTGAAGGATCGATTTCGACCTCGGCGACGTGACAGCCGTTCGGAAACGACGGCGGCGTTTTCACGGTCGCCTGGGTGTCCTGGCTTTCCGGGATCGCACCGCTGCGCGCCAACTCAGTGGCGCGCTCGGCCACCTCGAACAGCGAGACTTCGCGCCCCGACCCGCGCACGCTGAATTTGCCGTCGCGATAGTCGACATCGCCTTCCGCCGCCTGCAGCAGCATAGCGGCGACGCGCTTGCCCTTCTCGATCAGCTTGTCGGCGGTGACCGCAATCGCGCCACCGACATACATGGCCGAGCGCGAGGCGACCGCGCCGAAACCCGGCACGTCGCGCGCGCTGTCGCCCGCCGTCAGCGTCACCGCTTCGGGCGCGATGCCGAGACGGCGCGCCGCCACCTTGCCGAACACGGTTTGGTGTCCCTGCCCGCTGGCACCGGCGCCGATGCTGATATTGACCGCTTTGCGGCCGGGAAACGAAATGCGCGCGGCTTCTTCCGGAAACGCGCCGGCGATTTCCAGATAGCAGCCGATGCCGATACCGCGCAGGTGGCCTGCCTTCTTCGCGGCTTTGCGGCGCGCGGCAAAGCCGGCGTAGTCGCCGAGCATGAGCGCGCGCTCGAAGGCCGCCGGAAACTCACCGCTGTCGTAAGTGTTGCCGAACGCGGTGGTGTAGGGAATTTTGTCGGGCGTAATCAGGTTGCGCCGGCGCAATTCGGCGGCATCGATGCCGGTCGCATCGGCGGCGGCATCGATCAGCCGCTCCATCAGATAGCTCGCCTCCGGACGGCCGGCGCCGCGATAGGGTCCGGTCGGCAACGTGTTGGTGAGCACGCAGCGCGTGTTCACCTGCGCGTGCGGGATGTCGTAGACCGTCGGCAGGCAGCCGGAGATATGCGTAGTGAAGACGAAATGCGCGACGCCGGTGATGTAGGCGCCGACATTGCCAAGACAGTCGACGCGCAAGCCGAGAAAGCGGCCGCGCTTGCTGAGCGCAAGCTGCGCGCTCCAGAACGAGTCGCGGCCCTGGTTATCGGAAACGAACGCCTCTGCCCGGGTCGAGACCCAGTGAATCGGCTTTTGCAGCATGCGCGCGGCGTGCAGCATCTGAATGTGTTCGGGATAGCACCAGCCTTTCATGCCGAAGGCACCGCCGAGATCGTCAGTGAGGATGCGCAGCTCTTCCGGCTTGAGGCCCATGGCGCCGGCGATCTGGCCGCGCACGGCGGCCACGCCTTGCGTGCCGCAACGAAGCGTAAACTGTTTGCTGCCGGCGTCATAGCTCGCGGTTGCCGTGCGCGGCTCGAGCGAAGCGACTACTAGGCGCTGGTTGACGAGCTCGACACGCACCACATGAGCGGCTTCCTTGAAGGCGCGCTCAAGCGCGGCCTGTTTCTTGCCGTCGGGATCGGCCGGCGCGCTCCAGTCGAAACCGATATTGCCGGGCGCTTCCGGCCAGAGCTGCGGCGCGCCCGATACTACGGCCGCGCGCACGTCGGTCACGGCGGGAAGCGGCTGATAATCGATCGCGACTTTTTCTGCGGCGTCCTGCGCGGCCTGCGCGCTGTTAGCGATCACCATCACCACCGGCTCGCCGACATGCATTACCCGCTTTTCCGCGAGCGACGGCCGGTGCGGCGAAATCGCCACCTTGCCGCCGCGGCCGGGAATCGGGTGTGGATGCGAGATCGAATGGTAATGCGCCTCGGCCAGATCGGCG
>DAIMKK010000120.1:3448-7646 GCA_036721745.1 Pseudolabrys sp.
TGTAACGTCAATGCGATCGATAGTGGCGAAGGCGTGCGGCGAGCGCACGAAGCAAGCCGCCAGCGCGCTCTCCGGTTTGACGTCGTCGCCGAAACGCCCGGCGCCGCGCAGCAGCGCGTCGTCTTCGATGCGCCCGGTCCATGGCTCGGCTTTGGCGGCAGTCGATTCCATTACGGCGCTCCGGCGGCGAGAAGATTCTAAAGCTTGCGGTCGGTGATACCGGCCTTGGCGTAAAGTTCGTTGATGTGAGCCTTCACGCTCGGCTTCGGCTCGGCGGTCGATTCATGCGCCCAGCCGACCTTGGCGCGGGCATAGAGCGCCATCTCCTCATCCTGCTGCGAGGTGCCGCCGGAAATCCCATAGGCGCCAACCATCTCCTCGCCCCTGAACACCGGCGCGGCGCCGCCCGAGGCCGCGATCTTGCCGTTGGTCATAGCGGCAAGGCTGACCAACAATTGCGGATTGCGCTCCTTGAACCACTGCTGGATCACCAGCCCGTCGGGAAAGCGCGGGCTCATGGAGCGGAACGCCGCCACCGTATAGGCCTTGGCAATGGCGGTGTCCGGAGTGATGAAACCGGCGTCGTCCATGCGCTCGACCGCGATCAGGTGGCCTTCCGGCCCGACCACGGCGATCGAAACCGGCACGCCCATCTCGGCGGCCTTTTCTACCACCGCCTGGATGAATTCGCGGCATTCGACCGCGCGCAATTTTGCCATCCGCCGTCCTCCCGACTTAGCCGTTAAGCTTTGCTTAACCGCTCAACCGAAAGCAATTAACTGCAAAACAACCGGTAGGGGAATAGCGTGACCGCCGATCCGGGTACCACTATGGCCGCAGATTCCGCCGCAATATTCTCGCGCGATTGGCGTTTCGTCGCGCTGATCGGCTGCGTCTGCTTTCCGGCAAGTTTTGCGCTGTACCACTATGTCGTACCGCTTGGCGCCTGGGTCGCCGCGGCACCCGAACTCCTGGTATCGACTATCGGCGCCGGCCTGACGACATTGCTGGCGATGCTCGTTGCCGCCATCGGCATTACCCGGCGGATGCACGTCGACAACAGGCGCATGCGAGTTGCGATCAACAACATGTCGCAGGGCCTGTGCATGTTCGACCGCAACGAGCGGCTGGTCGTGTGCAATCGCCGCTACATGGAACTTTACCAACTCCCCGACGAGGTCGTGACGCCGGGCCGCACGCTCGCCAGCCTGCTTGAATACCGTATCGCTAAAGGCAACTTCTCACGCGATCCCGACGAGTACCGGCAAGGGCTGGTCGCCGCCATGGCGCAGGGCAAGACGACCACCGCGGAAGTCAAATCCGCCAGTGGACGCGTGGTCTCCATCATCAACCTGCCGATGGCGGACGGCGGCTGGGTAGCGACCCACGAGGACATTACCGAACGGCGCAGCGCCGAGCGCGAACGCGCCTCGATGCAGGAGCAGCAGGAACGCCGCTCCATCATCGAACAGGCGATCACCGCATTCCGCCAGCGCGTCGAGAACCACTTGCGCACGGTGACCGACGGCGCGATGGCCATGCGCTCCACCGCCACCGCTCTGCTCACGAGTTCCGGCCAGACCGCGCAGCGCGCGGAAGGCGCGGTGTCGGCCTCCAACGACGCGAGCACGAACGTGCAGACCGCCGCGGTCGCCGCCGACGAATTGGCCAGCTCGATTGGCGAGATAAGCCGTCAGCTCGCGATGACGACCACGATCGTGCGCGCGGCCGTGACCGAAGCGCAGGGGACCAATGCGCAGATCGCCGCGCTGTCGCAGGCCGCGCAGAAGATCGGCGACGTGATCAAGCTGATCCGCACCATCGCCGGCCAGACCAACCTGCTCGCGCTCAATGCGACGATCGAGGCGGCGCGCGCCGGCGACGCCGGCAAAGGTTTCGCCGTGGTGGCGTCGGAAGTCAAATCGCTGGCGGTGCAAACCGCTAAGGCGACCGAGGATATTTCCAGGTTGATCGGCGCGGTGCAGAGCTCGACCGGGAACGCGGTCGATGCGATCGGCCGCATCTCAAGCCGCATGCAGGAAATCGACAGCTGCACCACCGCCGTCTCGACCGCCGTGCAGCAGCAGAGCGGGGCGACGGCAGAGATTTCGCAGAATGTTGCCGGCGCCGCCGATGGCGCCAAGCTAGTAGTATCCGTGCTCGGCAATGTTACCGGCGCCGCCAGCGAAACCCGCCAGTCGGCCGAAAGCGTGCTGACCGCCTCGCAGGCGGTGGAGGCCGCGGCCAGCGAGCTACGCCACGAGGTCGAGGGCTTCCTCGCCCGCGTCGCGGCCTGATTAAATTTTATTGCGCATGATCTTATCCGAAAACCGGTTCCCACTTTTCGGGATCATGCGCTGACCAAGCCCGACAGCCAATAGAACAGCGCACCGAGCAGGCCGGACGCCGGAATCGTGATGATCCAGGCGATCACGATTTCCTGGGCGACAGCCCAGCGCACCGCCGATACTTTTTTCGCCGCGCCCACACCGATGATTGAGCCCGTGATCGTGTGGGTGGTGGAAACGGGGATGCCGAGATAGGTCGCCGTGAACAGCATGACGGAGCCGGCGGTTTCCGCGCAGGAGCCCTGCATCGGGGTGAGACGCGTGATTTTCGAGCCCATCGTTTTGACGATGCGCCAGCCGCCGGCCATCGTCCCTGCCGCCATCGCGATCTGGCACGCGATCACCACCCAGAACGGCACGTAGAATTTCGCGCCCAGGGTGCCTTGTGAATAGAGCAGCACGGCTATGATGCCCATGGTCTTCTGCGCGTCGTTGCCGCCGTGGCCGAGCGCGTAGCACGAGGCCGATACGAACTGGATGCGGCGAAACAGATTATCGACGCCATAGGGCGCCGAGCGCACGAATAGCCACGACACCATCAGCATAAGCATAAGCGCGAGCAGCAAGCCGAGGCCCGGCGACAGAAAGATGGCTGCCACGGTCTTGCCGACACCGGACCACACCACGGCGTTGACACCGGCCTTGGCAAGACCGGCCCCGACCAGACCGCCGATCAGCGCGTGTGAACTCGACGAAGGAATTCCCAGCCGCTGCGTGACGATCTGCCAGACAATCGCGCCGGCCAACGCGCCGAAGATAACGTGAGCATTGACGACATCCGCTTCGACGATACCGCGGCCAACCGTTTCAGCGACGTGCAGGCCAAAGAACATGAAGGCGATGAAATTGAAAAACGCCGCCCAGGCAACCGCGTATTGCGGCCGCAGAACGCGCGTCGACACGATGGTCGCAATCGAGTTCGCGGCATCGTTCATGCCGTTGAGAAAGTCGAACGCAAGCGCGACCGCGATCAGAATGATCAGGAGTGGCAGAGTGAGCGAGGCGTCCATCGTCTTTCGGCCTTGCAGGAGTGCTTAAACGTGCTCGATGACGATGCCGTGCATAATGTTGGCCACGTCGTCGAAACGGTCCACGACCTTTTCCAGATGATCGTAGACCTCGTTGCCGACGAAGAAGGCCATTGGATTTGAATTCACGTGGGTCTTATAGAGAGTCGTGAGGCCGATATCGTGCAGCTCGTCGGCGTGGCCTTCGAGCTGCGAAATCCGTTCGGTCAGCGTGCTGATATGCACGGCTTCCGAACTGATCGAGCGCAGCAACGGCACCGCCTCCTGCACCAGCCGAGCGCATTTCACGATCGCGTCCGCCATTTCCTTCATCTGCGGCGTGAATTCGGTTACCTCGAACAGCTTGATGCCCTTGGCGGTCTTCTGCATCTGGTCGATGGCGTTATCCATCGAGGTGATCAGGTCGCGGATGTTGCCGCGGTCGAACGGCGTGATGAAGGTGCGGCGCACCGCGATCAGCACCTCACGCGTCACGTCGTCGGCGTCCTGCTCGCGGTCCATGACGATCTGATAATTGCGCGGTATCGCCGCGCCGCCCTCCAGCATCGCCCGCAGCGCCTCGGCGCCAGCCAGCACGGCCTGCGAATGGCGAGCGAACAGGTCGAAGAATCGCTCCTCCTTCGGCATCAAGGCATGAAACCAGCGCATCATGGACGTAACTCCATCAGCCCCGAATCGGCATTCTCAGGCGGCACCCTAGTCGTTTGCCGGGCCGTTGCCGACCGGGCGCAAACGCCCTGTGGAGACAACGGGAAAACTCGACCAGCCGCCGGGACGTCGCGGTGGCCATAGCCAAGAAAGCCCGTTTTCGCCATTTCAAAA
>DAIMKK010000121.1:0-7603 GCA_036721745.1 Pseudolabrys sp.
CCCAATCACCGGTATCGCCGGCTGCTGCGCGCGTGCGCCAAACGGCCACGCCGCCGCCGCACCGCCGATAAGCGTGATGAAATCGCGCCGTCTCATTCGATCACCTCGTCGGCGGTAGCGAGCAGCGACGGTGGCACGGTAAGGCCGAGCGCCTTGGCGGTCTTGAGGTTGATGACCATCGCGTATTTGGTCGCCGCTTGGACCGGGAGATCAGCCGGTTTCTCGCCCTTGAGGATGCGATCGACATAGCCAGCCGCGAGCCGGTATTGGTCCACCACATCAGTGCCGTAAGAGATCAGGCCACCATCGGTGACGTAGTAGCGATACGGGTAGACCGCCGGTAGGCGGTGCCGAGCTGCCAATGTGATAATCAATTCACGGTGACTGCGCGCTTTGCCAGTCGGTGTCATGATCATGCCGCCATTGGAGCCGCGCGCGAATAAAGTTATGGCGCGCTCGATCTCGCTGACGTCGCGCGCGTCGACCGGGCTGACTTCTACGCCCAGTGACGGCGCCATGGCCTGGATGACGGCGAATTGTCCGATTCCGGAAGATTCGCTGGGATCGCGAATGACAGCGGCTCGCGTCACGTTCGGTGCGATCTGCTTGAGCAGTTCCAACCATTTTCCTGCAATGCTGAATTCGGACTGGGTAAATCCGGTGGTGTTGCCACCCGGCCGTGCCAAGCTAGCGACCAAGCCACGGTTGACTGGATCGGCAGCTTCCACGAACACGATCGGCACGGTGCGGGTCGACGCGCACAGTCGGGACGTCGCTCATGCCGATGAGTTTTGCTGCCTCGGCCCTGCCATATCCCGCAATGATTCCGTCGGCGCCATCAATGAGGATCGGACTGATAAATCCGAATTCCTTGATGCTCGCCGCAATCTGTTTGATTTGCCTTGCAGGGTGGGTACGCGGATTCCTTGCCCGCGGCCTTAACTGAACGGGGTCTTTATAGGTAATTTTCAGTGCGGCCGTGGCTCGCCTACCGAAACCAAGCGCATGGCAGTTGCCTGACATGCGGCGCCCTTCAGAATCGCATTTGCGAGCAGGCGTTGCTGACCCGCCAATGTGAGCCTTCATTTGGTTTCCCTCAATTTGGAATTTGGCACTGCGGGCTCGATACCGAGATATCGGCGCAAAGCTTTCCTGATAGCCAGCGTGACGTTGATCGTCGTCTTGAAAAGAGGGCTGCGGGCTGAGGCCTCATCCGCCCAGCCACCGTCAAGCTGAAGCCGGCCCGGTTAACCAGTGACAAGGCCCGCTGTCGCCGCAGTCGCCAGACCAAATCCGAATGCTGCCCAGTACGGGATTGCGACCGTAATAACGCCAAGCAACACGCTCATTCGCCTATGTCGCAGCCATCTTAGCCAATATGCACACTCCTCGACTGGTGATCGGGGTGGACGGTGAGGGGCCCAATCACAAACACGCTACCCCAATCCATACCAAGGATGCTTGCGATAACGCGGCTATTATGTTCGGCAACGAAGGCCGCGCTCGGATCGGTCGCAACCGGACGCTCTGCTGCCAGTGCTGACGAACCCCACCCATCACTTCAAGCGGATTGGATTGGAAGCTGGACCGCTGTCGCAGTGGCTTTTCAGCGCTCTCGCGGAAGCAGGCTTGCCGGTGATCTGCGTCGAGACGCGGCATATGCGGGCAGTATTAAAGGCGCAGATCAACAAGACCGACCGCAACGACGCGCGCGGCATGGCGCAGATGATGCGGGCGGGGCTTTACCGTCCGGTGCATGCTAGCCGAGGACCTAGATGCAAAGATCTGGCGCGAGGGAACGGGAAGGGCGGATAAAGGCGAGCCGAAAAATCGGGAGAGAGAGCACGACGGTGAGACCGTTGCTGACGAACGCGGACTGACTATCGGCGAAATTGTGTTTCTAGACGATGTGTGGCGCGAGCTGATGGATCGGAAGCGCAACAAGCGCGGCTATCTCGTTCGGCTCGGCTGAGATCATCGTTTTACCGAGTGAAACAGCGTCCGATGCACGTAGTATCCAGTTACCCATTTATTATTCGGAAGTCCGTCAAGTCACTTCGTAGCTTGTTCCGTATTGAGTTTATCCAACTCGGCGAGCCGGCGTCTCAAGGTGCGGAGTTCCTCGAAACGTACGCTGACGTCGCGAAGGATCGCTGCCATCCCCATCATAGTGCCGGTGTTATCACGGAGCATGATGATGGTGAACTCAACCGAGATGCGTCGCCCATCCTTGGTGATCGCGGGTACGGAAAGGAGGTCACCGGAACCATAACGCGTTTCGCCACTGGTCATCACACGCTCGTAACCACTCCAGTGTCGCGCGCGCAGTGACTCCGGAATGATCAGATCGAGAGAGCGGCCCATCGCTTCCTCGGCGACGAAGCCGAAGATACGAACAGCGCCGGGATTCCAGAAACAAATGGTACCGTCGCGATCTGCAACGAGGATGGCGTCAGACTCGGTCGCGAGGATCGCTTGTGCGAGACGGTCGGTGATGTACACGGCGTCCTCGATGATTGGCTAGCGCGCGACGGCTGCGAGGCCAATTTCGAGATCAGCGATGAGGTCCGTTTCGGCCTCAAGGCCAATTGAGAGCCTTAGGAGACTGTCATTGATGCCGGCGGCGTGACGTGCCTCGGCACCCATGCCGGCATGCGTCATGGTTGCTGGATGAGCGACAAGGCTCTCGACCCCGCCGAGGGATTCCGCAAGGGTGAAGACCTCTACTGCCTCTACGAAGCGACGCACGTCCTCGATGCCGCCCGCCAATTCGAAACTCAGCATGGCGCCGAACCCGGCCTGCTGGGCGTTGGCGATGGCGTGGCCGGGATGAGATTCCAAGCCGGGATAATGAATGGCGCTGACCAGCGGATGCCGAGCCAGAAAGGCAGCCACGGCTACCGCGGTCGCTTGCTGGCGCTCGATCCGCGGGAACAATGTTCGCAACCCGCGCAGCGTGAGAAAGGCATCGAAAGGTGCGCCCGTCACGCCAGTGATGTTAGCCCAGGCAGACAGAGCTTCCGCGTCGACCTTGTCGGCCGCGATCACGGCGCCGCCGACCACATCGGAATGACCGTTGAGGTATTTGGTGGTCGAATGGATCACGAAGTCGGCACCAAGGGTGATCGGCCGCTGCAGCGCCGGGGACAAGAACGTATTGTCGACTGCGACCTTCGCTCCCACGGCCTTGGCGCGTGCGGCAATCCCTTGGATGTCGACAACACGCATTAGCGGATTGCTAGGCGTTTCGATCAGTACGAGCGAAGGGGCCCTCTTGAGAGCTGCGGAGAGCGCCGTATCGTCATTTTGATCGATGAACGCAACATTGAACTGTTCACGGTCTCGCCGGGCGGCGAGGAGCCGATATGTACCACCATAGCAATCATGCGGGGCGACGATGAGATCGTCGTGCTTCAACTGCCCCAGAACCAAGTCGACCGCCGCCATTCCGGAGGACACCACGACGGCGCCGGCGCCGCCCTCCAGTTGGGTGAGCGTGTCGGCGAGCATATCCCGACTGGGATTGGCAGCGCGCGTATAGTCATAAGCGCGCCCTTGCTCAAAGCCGGCGAGGGCGAATGTGCTTGATAGATAGATCGGCGGCACAACCGCTCCGAACGCATCGTCTGTGGCGATACCGTTCGCCGCCGCAATAGTCTGGGGTTCCTTGAGCTTCGACATGATCAAACCTTTCCCGGAGCTGTGCGTGAGATTGGGTGACGAGGTCGATCAGGCGGCGTGGAGATCCGGCATTTCGATGACCTCGATGCCGTTTTGGAATTTGACGCCTTGGACGACCTTAGGCAACTGGTTTTCGCCCTTCAATCGCCCCCCGAGCACGACCACCAGATCTGGCTTGACCGGGTCGAGATTGGACAGTCGTAGCCGTGACGCTTCAGCACCGGCGCGAGGTTGTCGAGGTCCTCAAAATGGACGTGACACAGCGCGACTACAGACATCGGAGGCATTGTCACCCCCATTGGTCGAGTAGCGCCGGCTCGCTCGTCGTGAAGGCGGTGCAGGATCTTGCAGCTCCTTCAGCACGGCGCAACCAGCTGTTCGTCAGGGAAGCAGGCCCAAATGCACGCCGAAATATAACGCAAGGAGTGGCTGTTGGAGGCCATGGGCGCCGATCCCGCGCTATTTGCGGAACTCAACGACGCTGGCCTGCACCGCTGCGGCTTGAGCCGAACCTGAGCGGCACCTAGCCATTCCGGACCGGATCAAGCAGCAACCGCATGCGGCACTGAGGTAACTTACGAGACAATCCACTGAGGGTCGCCGGCTTGCCTATCGGTGTGAGACCTTCGCCGCGACGTTGTTGTTGCCGAACAACCAGGGAAGCGAC
Organism: Pseudolabrys sp.; assembly: GCA_036721745.1. Taxonomy (GTDB): domain Bacteria; phylum Pseudomonadota; class Alphaproteobacteria; order Rhizobiales; family Xanthobacteraceae; genus Pseudolabrys. Next base: position 4,349 of record DAIMKK010000121.1, read on the forward strand.
CAGGCCAAGGCCAGTGCCCCAGCGAGAACGCAGAACACCTGGCCAACTTGTTCCTGGTCGCTTTGCAGGTAACTCAGGCAATACCGCACCGGCGCCACCGAATAGAGCCAGCCGAGTACAGCGAGCATGGAGATCAGATTGGCCTTCAGGAAGCCGCGCCAGATTGGCCCGAGGGCGCGCCAGCTCAGTGCGAGCGGAACCCCGGCAAAAAGCGGGATGGTGACGAGCTTGGTTATCTCGGTGCTGATATTGCGGAGCGACTCGTCAAGCGCGCGCGGAAGCATCCAGAAGGCCGCCACGAAAAGCGCCGTGACAAGCCCGGGAATTCCGCCTGTGTTCCACGTTTGGCTCACGGGTCTGATGAGCGTACGAAGACCGGCACCGCAAAGCCATCCGGCGATAGCAAGGCCGGGAAGCAGCACGGTCATGTGACTCGTCATCCGGTTCTCGAGAAGTCGGAGCGTGGGCGGCATGATGAGCGCGACGTAGAGCATCACCCCTGCCGCGAGATAGCTGCGATCCGCCGTGGTTAGCCGTGCCGCCACGCCCCGATCCTCTCCAGCACAGCATCGATGTCGTCTTGATCGAAGATCCGGGCGAGGCGCCCGTCGCGATCGACGAGGTGGATGGCAGCATTATGCGTGAAACCCCCGAACTCATCCGGGATCACGACAATCCCGAAGACCGTGAGCAGATGCTTCAGTTCCGCAGCATCTTGCACACGCGCGAGCGACCAAAGGCGCATGTCGGCACCATGGGCCGCACCATAGGCACGCAACGCTTCGGGCGTATCGTGCTCGGGATCGAAGCTGATCGACAACAGCCTGACGTCATCACGCCCGGCGCGTTGCAAGGTATCTTGCAACCGCGCAAATGTCGTGCCGAGCGTAACGCACAGGGTCGGGCATCTGGTGTAGATGAAGTCAACGAGGACGATCCGGCCAGCGAAGTCGGCGAAGTCCATCGTCTCACCGGTCGCGAGTTCGAGACGGGCAGGCGGTACGATCACGGGTGCCTTCGCAACCCTTAGCCGCCGCGCGCTCTCGGACGTGAACGCGCGCAGCCCATCCGTCTCCGTCCAAAGGGCCATGACCCCGATCGAGGCGGCAAGAAGTGTCGCGACGATACTGCGGGGGAAAATCAGCCGGCGCCTCCTCACTTTAACTTGGCGTGTGCCAAACCAGCGAGATAGTTCAGCACGATCATCGCCGTCGCGAGCACGACGGCGAGGGCGAAGATCGAGGCGAGTCGGTCCTGCGCCACCCATTCAGGCAGATGCACGGCCCAGCGTCGCGGTACGCTCATCTTGCCGGCATAAAGGAAGGTCCCGACGAACCCGAGCCCGCCGATAAGATAGCCGGCGAAGGCAACCTTCTGCGTGGAAACGAAGGATTCCGCCGGCCGTTCGCCTTGCACGAGCCAGATTGCGAAGCCGAAGGCCATGGCGACCACCCCGAGCAGCAGGTAGAAGTGGAAGTGCCCGGGCACCCAGAGCGTGTTGTGCATCACCTTGTTTACGGAGATCGTGCCATCGATGATCGCTGGAATGATGCCGGCAGCCCAGCCGAAGATTCCAAGCACCAGCAGCGCGGAGGCGAGATCCCAACGGATGCCTGAGCGATGAACGTAGGTGAGAAGCGCATAGGCCGTGACCACGATCACCGGGATGCCACTGAGGTACGAGACCACCTGACCCATCACGAGCATCCAGCCCGGCATCACCATGTCCTGAAACAGGTGGTGTGGATAGACGGACAAGACGTACAAGAGGGTGGCTGTCCAGCCAGCGAGCAGCGCTTTGTTCGATTTCCACGGCCGGCCCGTATAGGCGGGAATGATCTCGTAGACCGCGATCACCGCCATGTAGATTGTCGTATTGATGAAGACGTGGCCGAAAAAGTAGATCAGATTCTTGGCGAGAAGAGTATCGATGGCGAAAGCTGGAACGTACAGATTGACGGCGCTCATCGTGAGAATCGCTGCGCCCACCACGATACCAATCGTGTTGGCGATGAGAACTGCCGTGCTCGCGACAACGGCGGGTGGCGGCGGTTCATTCTGAGAGCCGCCGAACAACTGGGGCCAGCCAAGGGCCCTGGAGAGATTGCCGTAGCGAGAGACGATGGTGAGGCCAACGTCGAGATAGAGAAGCAGGAAGCCAACGCCGACGCATAGAAGCCCGAGAAAGAAGGCGAGGGCTGCATTGGGATCCCAGACGCCGCCCGACAGGGCCGGCAGCGGAAAAAGAAATGTCCAGGCTCCCGCAAACCCGCCGAGGAAAATGCTGCCGAGGATGAGCACGACACCGAGGAGAAAGAAGGCGAGGAACAGGTAGTAGACTTTGACGTTCGGCTCAACGTGACGATTGAGGAAGAACCACATGATAGCCGCGCCGGCGAGACCGGCTGACCCGACCATGCCGGTGCCGTGCGCAGTCATGATCTGGTAGAAGAGATCGGGCTCAATGTTGATGAACGTGCCTTGGGCAAGCAGCAGGACAAGGCCAAGCACCATCATCAGCAGCAAGACCGCGGCTCCAAGTGCCATTGTGAGGCGCACGGCCATCGCGGCGGAAGGCACTATCTCACGTGGACTCGCAACGGTATCAGCCATGACTATTACTCCGTCTTGTCGACATGCATGCACACCGTCTGCCAGCGATCGCCCGCCGCACAGTCAAGGACCGACCGTCAAATCGGCTACCATCAGGTGGTGGGCGATACTGCAATATTCGAGGCACATGATCTTGTAAGTGCCGGCCTTGGAGAAGGTGTAGTATACTTTATTGATATAGCCGGGCATCGCCTGAACCTGGGTGACCATCTTGAGGTCCGGATTGTAGATGCCGAAGCCGTGGTTCACGTCGCTCGACGTGACGGCGAAAACAATCAGCTTGCCCACTGGCAGCTTTGTTTGATTGATGTCCCACGACCATTGAGAGCCCGTCACCGTGACCGTCATCGGCTCGCCCGATGCTGCGGCGCCTGGACCGTAAGGCCATTCGGCGAGCGTGCCATAGGTCACGCCGATCCCGGCGACAACGAGGAGCCAGAATAATGGCGCACGATAGCGAGACGGATCGGCCGTCGACCCGGCTGCCGGAGCACTCGCGCGCCACAGAACCTTGAGGAACACGGCTGCGAGCAGCGCAACCAGTACGAGTGTGATGATCCAGACGGTATCTTGCATGGACAGCTCCATAAAGATGAATTTGTTATCTAACATTCCCGGAAGCATATTATTCGCACATCAAAA
>DAIMKK010000122.1:0-7591 GCA_036721745.1 Pseudolabrys sp.
TGAAGACGTCTTCAACGTCCTCATCGTCGGCGTCGGCGGGCAGGGCGTCATTATGGTTTCCAAGGTGCTGGCTTTGCTGGCGCAGAGCCAGGGCTTCGAGGTCAAGCAGAGCGAAGTGCACGGTATGGCCAAGCGCGGCGGCTCCGTGTTCAGCCATGTACGCTTCGGCAAGCGCGTGTGGTCGCCGACAATTCCAAAAGGTGATGTCGATATCCTGGTCGCGTTGGAATGGGCCGAAGGGCTGCGCTGGTTGCCTTATCTGAAGCGTGGCGCCGGCATCTTTATCTGCGACACCAAACGCATCGTGCCGCCCTTCGCCTGTCTCAACCGCAAGCCGGGCGCGCCGTTGCGCTATTCGGAGGAGACGCCGGCCGAAGTCGTCGCGCATGTCGGGGAAGCCTACGCCATCGACGCCACCGACATGGCCGAGAAGCTCGGCAACGAGCGCGCGGCGAACGTCATTCTGCTCGGCGCACTGTCGACGGCGTTGGGGTTTTCGACCACCGATTGGGAAAAGACCGTCGCCGAATTCGTGCCGAAGAAAACCATTCCCGTAAATCTGGAAGCCTTCCGCCGCGGGCGCGGTTGGATCGAGGAAGCGCGCACCGCCACGCCGGCGGTGGAAGCGCCGCCGGTGGCGAAGATGCCGGCGCCAGCAGACTTCCGCGTGCGCCTCGATATCAATGCCGCCTGGTGCAAGAGCTGCGATATCTGCGTGAAAATGTGCCCGGAGCGCTGTCTGATCCTCAATGTGGAGCGCATCGCCGAACTGGCCGAGCCCGACAAATGCACCGGCTGCCGGCTATGCGAATGGCTGTGCCCGGATTTCGCAATTCGCGTGCATCTCGACACCGCCGTTGCGCAGGGGGGCTTGGCTCGATGAACGCCGTCGACACCGCGCTGACCGGCAAGAACGCCGCAAAGCTGATCTCCGGCAACCACGCCTGTGCGCTGGGCGCGATCGCCGCCGGCTGCCGCTTCTTCGCCGGATACCCGATTACGCCGTCGTCGGAAATCGCCGAACGGCTGGCGCGCAGTTTGCCCGAGCTCGACGGTGTGTTCGTGCAGATGGAAGACGAAATCGCTTCCATGGCGGCCGTGATCGGCGCCTCGATGGGCGGCGTCAAAGCCATGACCGCGACCAGCGGCCCGGGATTTTCGCTCAAGCAGGAAAATCTCGGCTACGCCGCCGGCGCCGAGATCCCTTGCGTCATCGTCAATGTCATGCGCGGCGGCCCGTCCACCGGCATGCCGACCCGGCCGTCGCAGGCCGACTTGATGCAGACGCGCTGGGGCAGCCATGGCGACTATCCGATCATCGTGCTCACGCCGGCTTCGGTGGAGGAAATCTACAGCGAGACCATCCGCGCCTTCGATCTGGCCGAGCGATGCCGGACACCGGTCGTGCTGCTGTACGATCAGGTGATCGCGCAGCTCTCCGAAACCGTCGCGCTCAACAATTCCGGGAAAGTGATTTGCGCGGAACGAAAATGGGCGAGCGGGCCGCGCGCGGATTACAAGCCTTACGCCGCAGATAGCGGCGGCATTCCGGCCATGGCACGCCCGGGCGCGGGCTACCGCGTCCATACCACCGGGCTAACCCACGGCGAAGACGGTTTCCCGACCCAGAATCCGGAAGCCGTCACCCGCAATCTGTCGCGGCTTTTCACCAAGCTGGAACGGCACCGCGACGTGATCGACTCGCACGAAACCCTGCACTGCGACGACGCCGACGTGGTCATTGTCGCCATCGGCATCAGCGCCCGCGCCGCCACGCGCGCCGTCGAGACCTGCCGCGCGCAAGGGCTGAAAGTCGGCCTATTCCGTCCGATCACGCTGTGGCCGTTCCCCGAAGCGCAGTTGCGCCAGGCCACGGCCAAGGCGCGCGCCGTGCTGGTTCCGGAAATGAACACCGGCCAGCTCCGGCTTGAGGTCGAGCGTGTGCTCGGCGGCAAGCCGGTCGAGGGCCTTCATCTTTTCAGCGGCGAGGCGATCGCGCCGGCGGATATCGCCACGCGCGCCGCAGCGCTCGCGAAGGGGGCATGATGTTCATCGACACCGCCGCCGACTTCGACGTTACCAACTATCTCCGCAAGGAGATGATGCCGCACTTCCTCTGTCCCGGTTGCGGCCATGGCATCGCGCTGCGCGCCTTGCTGTGGGCGATCCATGACCTCGGCATCGACAAAGACAAGCTTGCGGTTGTCTCCGGCATCGGCTGCGCCGGACGGCTATCCGCCTATATCGACGCCAACACCTTCCACGTCACCCACGGCCGGCCACTCGCCTATGCGACCGGCTTGGCGCTGGCGCGTCCCGATCTGCATGTCGTCGTCATCACCGGCGACGGCGATTGTCTGGCGATCGGCGGCAATCATTTGATCCACGCTTGCCGGCGCAATCTCAAGCTCACCTGCTTGATGCTCAACAACGAAGTTTACGGCATGACCGGCGGCCAGGTGTCGCCGACCACGTCGGAAACCCGGCTGACGACGACGACTCCGCTCGGCAATCAGGAACCGCATTTTGATGCTTGCGCGCTGGCGAGCGCGGCCGGCGCCAGTTTCGTCGGCCGCGAAGTGACGCACCATGTCCCCAAGCTCAAGGAACTGATCAAGGCCGGTCTCGAACATCCGGGTTTCGCCTTCGTCGAAGTCCTGTCCGATTGCACCGAAATCTTTGGCCGCAAAAACGACATGGGCTCGTCGCCGGTGATGATCATGCGGCAAACTAGCGGCATCCGTCCGAGCGCTTATCGCGATACGGTGGACACGCCGTTCCGCCCGAACAATCTGTCGACCGGCATCCTGGTGAAAAATGACCGCCCGGAATATGGCGCTGCCTACCGGCGCGCGGCGGCGGCCCGCAAGGGAGCCTCGTGATGGGCGACGCGCGGATCGAAATTCGCATCGGCGGTACCGGCGGACAGGGATTGATTCTCGCCGCCAAGATCCTGGCCGATGCGCTGGCTGCCGGCGGCAAGCGCGTGGCGCAGTCGCAGACCTATGAACCGACCTCGCGCGGCGGCTATTGCAATGCCGATTTGGTGATCTCGGACACCGCAGTGGACTTCCCGATCACCACCGCGCTCGATCAATTGGTGCTGCTCGACCGGCTTGCCATCAAGCCGTCTTGGCCGCTGCTCAAGACGGGCGCGCTGATCATCGCCGATACGCGGCTCTGTCCCGAACTGCCGGCGGGCAATTTCCGCCGCTATCATTTGCCCCTCAGCCGCACCGCCTTGCAGCTCGGCAGCGAGCGGGTGACCAACATCGTTGCGCTCGGCGCCTTGGTCGCGCTGAGCGGAATCTGCGATCGTAATCGAATCGAGCAGGCCGTGCGCGCAGAAACGCCGCGCGGCTTTCTCGATCTCAACATGGACGCGCTCAAGGCAGGGTACGCGGTGCCTACGCAGGCCGATGCCTATGACGAAATTGCCGGCACCATCAGCGCCTAAGGTGCTTGGCGCCGGCGACTAAAAAAGTAATCTGTTCGGAACGAGGTTGCGGCTATGCCGGGAAGCAAGCCACCGCAGGAACGCATCGTCTCGACCTATTGCTACCAATGTGTAGCAGGGCCGGACCTGTTGACCGTGCGCGTCCAGGACGGGGTTGCGACCGAGATCAATCCGAATTTCAAAGCCGCCGCGATTCATCCCGGCGGAGGCAAGGCCTGCGTCAAGGCGTTTGGGCTGCTGCAAAAGTCCTACGGCCCGAACCGCGTTCTATACCCGATGAAGCGGACCAACCCAAAGAAGGGCCGCAACGAGGACCCGGGTTTCGTGCGCATCTCCTGGGACGAGGCGCTCGATCTGGTCGCCGAGAAATTGAAAGCCACGCGCGCGAAGGTTCTGCTCGACGAGGGTGGTTTCCCGCGACTGGCCGCGAGCTTCGGCGGCGGCGGCACGCCGACCGCCTACATGGGCACGCTGCCGGCTTTCCTGTCGGCTTGGGGACCAGTCGATTTGAGTTTCGGCTCCGGTCAAGGTGTCAAATGCACCCATTCGGAGCACCTCTACGGCGAGCTCTGGCATCGCGCCTTCACCGTGTGCCCCGACACGCCGCTTTGCGAATACGTCCTGTCGTTCGGCGCCAATGTCGAAGCCTCAGGCGGGGTGTGCGGGGTCAAGCGCCACGCCGACGCGCGCAACCGCGGCATGAAGCGCGTGCAGATCGAACCGCATCTGTCGGTGACCGGCGCTTGCTCGGCGGAGTGGGTCCCCATCAAACCGAAGACCGATTCCGCCTTCCTGTTCGCCATCATCCATGTGTTGCTGCACGAAACGGCGCGCGAGAAGCTCGACATTCCGTTTCTCAAAGGCCGGACCTCGTCGCCTTATCTCATCGGCGCCGGTGGATTTTTCCTGCGCGATCCCGAAACGCAAAAGCCGCTGGTGATCGACCAAATCAGCGGGCGCGCGGTGCCATTCGACACTCCCGCTATCGATCCGGCGCTCGAAGGCACGTTCACGGTCGACGGCATCGAAGTCGGACCCGATCAGGAGACAGTCACGCACCGCGCGGCTACCGTCAGTCCCGCCTTCGCTCACCTTGTTGCCCATGTGAAGACTTATTCGCCGGAATGGGCGGCGAAAATCTGCGACGTGCCGGCCGCCACCATCCGCCGCGTCACCAACGAATTCCTGGCGCACGCGCATGTCGGCGAGACGATCGAGATCGAAGGCATGACGCTGCCGTTCCGGCCGGTCGCCATCGCCTTCGGCAAGACCGTCAATAACGGCTGGGGCGGTTACGAGTGCTGCTGGGCGCGCACGCTGATTCCCTGCCTGGTCGGCGCGCTCGACGTGCCGGGCGGCACGCTCGGCACCACCGTGCGGCTCAATCGGCCGGCCGATAATCGCTGGTCGAGTGTGAAGCCCGGCCCGGACGGGTTCATGTATTACCCGATGAATCCTACGGGTAAGGATGACTGGATTTCGCGCCCGACCGCGCGCAGCGCGCATCGCACGCTGGTGCCGCTGGTCGCCAATTCGGCCTGGAGCCAGGCGCTCGGGCCGACGCATCTCGCCTGGATGATGCAGAAGGAGGATTTTAAAAACCTCCCGCATGCGCCGCCGCCCGACGTCTGGCTGGTCTATCGCACCAATCCGGCGATCTCGTTTTGGGATACCAAAGCGGTCGGCGAGACCATGGCGAAGTTTCCGTTCACGGTCTGCTTTGCGCTGACGCGCGACGAAACCAATCACGTCGCCGACGTCCTGCTGCCCGATTGCACCGACCTCGAAGGTTTGCAGCTGATGCGGATCGGCGGCACCAAATATATCGAGCAGTTCTGGGATCACCAGGGTTTCGCCTTGCGCGATCCGGCGGTGCCGCCGCAGGGCGAGGCGAAAGACTTCACTTGGATCGCCACCGAGCTCGCGCGCCGCACCGGCCTGCTCGAAGAATACAACATGGCGATCAATCGCGGCGGCGCAGACGTCAAACTCAAGGGCGAGAACTACGATTTCTCACTCGATGTGACGAAGGCGCACAGTGTCGAAGAGATCTGGGACGCAAGTTGCAGGGCGGCGAGCGCCGAGCTCACCAATGGCGCCGAGACGCAGGGGCTCGACTGGTTCCGTGCCAACGGCTTCCGCGTGAAACCGTTCTCGCGGCTGATGTGGTACCTCTACCCGAAGCTGGTCGAGCAAGGTCTGCGCTTTGAGCAGCCCTACCAGGAGCGGCTGCTGCGCGTAGGCCGAGAGCTCGAGCGCCGCCTGCACGAACACGGCATCACCTGGTGGGACAAGCAGCTCGGCGAATATGAAGCGCTGCCGCATTGGCGCGACCTGGGCGCGCTCTGGGAAGACGCGCTTGCCAAGCACTTCAAAGTGCAGATCGCCGACTATCCGTTCTGGCTCGTCACCTCGCGCAGCATGCAATATTCCTGGGGCAACAATGTCGGCGTCCAGCTCATTAAGGAAGTGGCGGAAAACGTCATCGGCCACGGCAGCGTGGTGATGAACGAGAGCGCAGCCGAGAAACTCGGCATCGCCGACGGCGACTTGGTCGAAGTGCGCTCGCCGCTCAACAGCACCAAAGGCAAGGTAACGTTGCGCGAGGGCATTCGCCCCGACACACTGCTGATCATCGGCCAGTTCGATCACTGGGTGACGCCCTACGCCAAGGATTTCGGCGCACCGAGCATGAACGCTTTGGTGCCGATGCTGCTCGATCTCACCGACGCCACCGGATCGAGCGCCGATTTGGTCAAGGTCAAAATCACGCGGCTGGAGGCTACGCCATGACGCGCTGGGCGATGGTCGCCGATCTCGAGCGTTGCGTCGGTTGCCAGACCTGCACGGCGGCCTGCCGGCATGCCAACGCTACGGCGCCGGCGGTGCAATGGCGCAAGGTGCTCGATATCGAGGCCGGTTCGTACCCGAACGTCAATCGTACCTTTGTGCCGGTCGGCTGCCAGCACTGCGCCGACCCGCCTTGCATGCATGTTTGCCCTTCGACCGCGACGCGCCAACGCCCGGACGGCATTGTCACCATCGACTACGACATCTGCATCGGCTGCGCCTATTGCGACGTCGCCTGCCCCTACCAGGCCCGCTTCAAGATCACCAAAGAAGACTTCGCCTATGGCGATAAGGCGATGCAGAATGAGATCGAGCGCGAGGACCCCGCGCGCCTCGGGGTCGCGCAGAAATGCACGTTCTGCTCGGATCGCATCGATTTCGGCATTGAGAATGGTTTAGCGCCGGGCAGCGATCCGCGCGCGACGCCGGCTTGCGTCAATGCCTGCATCGCCGACGCGTTGCATTTCGGCGATCTCGACGATGCGAACAGCAACGTCTCGAAGCTGCTGCGTGCGCACAAAAGCTTCCGCATGCACGCCGAACTCGGCACCGAGCCGGGCTTCCATTATCTCTACGACAAGGCGACGGCCGCCCCGGCGCCGGATGTGCCGCCGGCGATCGCGGATGCGCAAGCCGGACGCGTCCGTAGCCGCGGCGTCGAGCCCTGGCACCAGAAACATTGGGACTGGAAGGCCTCCGGCAATTTCCTGTGCGGCGGCGCCGGCGCCGGGCTGTTCAGCTTTGCCACGATCGCTAGTCTCGCTGGGATACCGATAGTGGTGCCGGGTCTTGTCGCGCTCGCAATGATCACGCTCGGCCTGACGCTGCTGATGTTCAAGATCGGCCGGCCGTTGCGCTTCCTTTACGTGCTGCGCCAGCCGCAGCGTTCCTGGATGTCGCGCGAAGCCTGGGTCGCCGGCGCGCTGTTTCCGCTCGCGCTCGCGGCGCTCTGGTCGGACAATTGGCTCGCGTTGATGGCTGCCGCGGTGGTCGGGCTGATCTTTCTTTTCTGCCAGGGCATGATCCTCGAACAGTCCAAAGGAATTCCCGCCTGGCGCACGCCGCGCGTGATCGCCCTGATCTTGGCGACCGGACTGGCCGAGGGCTGCGGCTTGTTCCTGCTGCTGGCGGCCGTGCTGCCGGCGTTGGGCGCGGTCGCCAAGCCGATGGCAATCGCATTGGTCGTGCTGGCGGCGGCGAGGATCTGGGCCTGGCGGCGATATTTCAATGCGCTGGAGAGCGAAGGCGCGCCGACCCGGACGCTTGAAATCTTCACGGCCTTCC
>DAIMKK010000123.1:0-7585 GCA_036721745.1 Pseudolabrys sp.
GGAAACCGGGTCACGTTGTGCTTGGCGACGTTGGAAAGCATCTCATCGTTGAGGTAAGCGCCGGAGGCCAGAGGTTTCGACCGGTAAGCTGCCGCCATGCAACTCGAATAGATGGTCTCGTTGAGATGCGTCATCTCCACCAGCTTGTCCTTGATGTGCGACACCGCTTCAACGCCGTTGTGCGATGCGGCTTCGGCCGCTGCGCCAACGAGCACGTCGCCCAGGCCGGTTTTGCACACATACGATGAGCGATGGTAGGTCGTGAAGCGCTCCACCAAAGTCGACGCGTATTTCCACTCGCCGTCCATGAACACGTGTTCGTGGGGAACAAATACATTGTCGAATATAATCAACGATTCCTGTCCGGCGAATTGAGCATTGCCGGCATCAAGCTCGCCGCCGTCGACGATGCGCGTGTCGTTGGTCTGCCGCCCGACAATATAGGTGAGCCCGGGCGTATCGACCCGCACGGCACCCACCACCGACCATTCGCGATCGGCTTCGGTCATGCGCATGGTCGGCATGAAGATGAGCCAATGCGAATTTACCGCGCCGGTCTGATGCATTTTGGCGCCGGAAACGTAGATGCCCTTCTCGTCCCGGCGCACGACGCGCAGGAAAAGGTCGGGATCGGTCTGTTGATTTGGGGCCTTGGAACGATCGCCTTTCGGATCGGTCATGGCGCCGCCGATCACGATGTTGGCGATTTGCGCGCGCTTGAGGAACGCGAGGAAGCGCTCGTGATAATCGGTGCCGCATTCGGCATCGATGTCGAAGGTCACCGAATGGCAGGAACCGATGGCGTCAAGGCCGACGCAGCGCTGGAAGCAGGTGCCGGTGCGACGCCCCAATTCGCGCTGCATCTCATGCTTGCCGACGAGATCGTCCGCTTTGGTCGGGACGTGCAGGAAGCGGTTGATCTGGCTTCCCGAGATATCGCTCCGTACGCCGCCGAGTTCAGGCCGTTCGCTGGCGAGGCGGTAGGTTTCCGCCATCGCATTGATCGACGGCCAGATCACCGGATTGTCGACCGGCTCGGCAACACGTTCGCCCATGAAGAATACGTTCATGCGGCGCCCTCGGAGCGACGCGATGTAATCGTCCGCCGTAACGATCGGGCGGGCGAAGTCGACCCACAGCGCTTCGACGTCTTGCATCGCGTCCTCCTCCTAAAAGGAGAAAAAAATTAAATTTGAATAACGGTCTTGTAGCAAGAGCTTATGGCGCGCCCGAACGGATTCGAACCGCTGACCCCCAGATTCGTAGTCTGGGGTGCATCACGAAATCCGAGGCGCTCGAGGCCCACCACGCATCGCTGCTGTGGCAGGGAGATCGTTGATCTCTGCGACGGTCTTGGGGGAGAGGAAAATATGGCCGTCAAATCTGACACCAACTTCGGACAAGCTGTGAGTATATTTCTGTCGCTCGTTCAATGCGTGATACCAAGCAATATTCATCAGTCTGATGGGCAAGTTCCAGTTCGCCCGGTCCGATGATAACGGTCGGCGGCGACCCGAGCGCCAACATCAACGCGGACGCGTCCGTGAAGTAAGGCGCGGCCCGGATCGTATCGTCGACCCTCTCGACCTCGCGTGCCACACGAATGACCTCCCCGACCCAAGGATTGCCCGGATCGGTCCAGACACTTCTGGCGTCAAGCAGCGTTTTCAATGCAACCTCCGGACCAAGATAGCTTGATAACTGCTCGCGGATTTGCCCGTGGTTTTGTGCGGGTATGGTGCGGATATCGATGCCGATCAATGCCCGGTCGGGAACCGAATTGATGTTGAGGCCGCCCTGGATCGTGCCAACGTTGAGCGTCGGCGCGCCCAGCACGCCGTGGCGGGCCACGTTGAAATCGAATTCTTCCAACCTAGCAACGGCGTGCGCGGCTTTATAGACTGCATTGATTCCCTTCTCGGGCATTGAGCCGTGAGCGGTTACGCCTTTCGTTTCGGCCTCCAGCCAAAGCGCGCCCTTGTGGCCGACGAGCGGCTTATTACCGGTTGGCTCCGCCACGATAAGCGCCCCGACCGGGTCGAGCCCGGCCGCTGCAAGCGCCTCGGCGCCGGTACAGCCGGTTTCCTCGCCGGCTGTGATCAGCAACGTAATACCGGGCGAGCTTGCAAGCCGCTCGGCGAGCGCGATGCATGCGGTGACGAAAGCGGCGACGCCGCTTTTCATGTCCGAAGCACCGCGTCCGTAAAGCTTGCCGTCGACGATGTCGGCGGCAAACGGGTCGGCGGACCATGGCTGCGCGCCAAGCGGAACGGTATCGAGGTGGCCGGTGAATGCCAGCGACCGCTGGTCCGATGCCCCGCCGATACGCGCGCGAAGTTGCGCCCGCCCTTCGCCAAAGGGAATGAGTTCGACGGCAAAGCCAGCACCCACCAACAACGTCGCCAAATGTTCCGCACAGGGGCGCTCGGCGCCAGGCGGATTGACGGTGTTGAAGCGAATGAGCTGCTGTGTCAGTTCGACTGAAGCATGCATGATCTAACCGAAATAGGCATCGCGCACTTCTTTGCGGTCCGCAAGCTCGGACGGCGCCCCGCTGGTCGCCACCCGGCCTTTCGACAACACAAAGCCGAATTGCGAGATGGCGAGCGTTTGATGCACGTTCTGCTCGACCAAAAGCACGGTAATGCCGCGCTCCTTGATCTGGCGGATGATGTTGAAATTCTCCTTCACTAGCCGCGGCGACAGACCGAGCGATGGCTCGTCGATCAGCAGCAGCTTGGGCGCGCACATCAGTCCGCGGCCGATCGACACCATCGCCTGCTCGCCGCCGGACATGGTGCCGGCAAGCTGGCCGCGACGCTCGGCCAGCCGCGGGAAAATTTGCAGGATGTCGGCCATCCGCGCCTGCGTAGCCTTGTCCGATTTCTCCTGATAGGCGCCAACGCGCAAGTTCTCTTCGACCGTGAGCTTGGGAAACACCTTGCGCCCTTCCGGGATGCAGGCGATGCCGGTCGCGATGATCTTATGGGTCGGAAGCCGCGTGATATCGGTGCCGTTGAACACGATTCGCCCGGCCCGGGCGGGTGTAAGCCCGAGGATCGACCGCACCAGCGTGGTTTTGCCGGAGCCGTTAGAGCCGAGCAGGCAGGTGATGCTGCCTGACCGCACGGCGAGCGAGACACCTTGCAGCACATCGGCTTTGTCGTAGGCGGTGTAAACGCTTTCGATCTCAAGCATAGTCGCCATCATGCTACCCCGAGATAGGCTTCTTGAACCTGCGCGTCGGCGGCAACCTCGCGGTACGGGCCCTCGGCGATCTTGCGGCCGAAATTGAGCACGATGCATCGATCGGTAATGCGCTCGATCACGCCCATCTCATGCTCGACGATGACGATCGTCAGGTCCTTGTTGCGCTCGCGCACGAGCATAATGTCGTTCATCAGCTCCGCCGTTTCGTCGTGGGTCATGCCGGCGGATGGCTCATCGAGCAGCAGCAGCCGCGGCGCGCTGATGAGCGCGCGGCAGATTTCGATGCGGCGGCGGTCGATCATTGGCAGCCCGGCGACCGGCTCGCACAGGGGGGCCGCCAATCCAGGCTCAAAAACCTCGACCAGCGCGCGCGCGGCGCGGTAGTTTTCTTCGAACTCCCGCCTGAAGTCGGCCCGCCTGACCAGATTGAACCAAAGCCCCTGATTGAGGCGCTTGTGGTTACCGATCATTATGTTGTCGAAGATCGACAAAGGCAGCGACAGCCGTGAGCGCTGAAACGTACGGGAAATTCCGGCCTGGTAGACCGCGCGCGACGCCGCCTTGGTGATGTCGACACCATCGAATATCACGCGTCCCTCATCGGCTCCATAAATGCCTGTGACCACATTGAAGAACGTTGTCTTGCCCGATCCGTTCGGACCTATCAGACCGAGGATTTCATTCGACGCGACGGCGAGATCGAGACCGTCGAGCGCGACCACGCCGCCGAAGCGACGCACTAAGCCGTGCGCTTCGAGCAGCGTCGTCATGGCTGCCATCCCGAAAAGTAGCGGCGCACGGGGCGCGGCAGCAAACCATCCGGTCGAAACAACAGCACGCCGATCACCAGCAGCGCGTACAGCAAGAACCGGTATTCTTGGATCGTCTGCAGCTTTTCCGGAACGACCACGACGATAAAGGTCGCGACCACGAGCCCCCAGGGATTACCGATGCCGCCGAGCAGGAGGATGGACACCAGAATGAGCGAGTCGGCGAAGGTGTAGTTATTCGGCCCGACGAACCCGCCGACCATTCCGAACAGCGCGCCGGCAATGCCGATGAGGAAGTTGCCAATCAGGAATGCCGTGATCTTCCAGCGTACGACGTCGAGACCGAAGCAACTCGCCGCGGTCTCGTCCAGCCGCAGCGCGTCCAGATTGAGCCCGATCCAGGATCGCTCCAGCCGCCGGACCAGCACGAACGCACCGACCAGCAACAGCAGACTGACGGCGAAATAATTCATGTAGAACGAAATCGTCAGTCCGCCGATCTCGATATTGTCGTTGAACGACCAGCCCAGGATGTTCATTCCCTTGACCTGCATACCCTGCGGGCCGCCGAGCACGTCATTGACCTCAAGAAAAGTCTTGAACAACAGCGCGAAGGCGATCGTCACCACTGCGGCGTAATGCCCACGCGTGCGCAGCACCGGCAGCAGCAGCAGCGAGCCGACGAGCGCAGCCAACAGCCCGCCGGTCAGCAGCACGACAAGGTGCGGCACGACCGTATAGGTATTGAACACGGCCGAGGTATAGGCGCCGATGCCGAAGAACGACGCGCCAGCGAAATTCAGCACTCCGGCATAGCCGAATTGAATGTTCAGGCCGAGTGTCGCCACGCTGTAAAGCAGCACGGTGACGACAAGCAGGAGAGTAAAATGATCCTCGTGAAAGAATGCAGCGAGCACGAGCGCCGCGCCAATGGCAAAGATGCCCATGGCGTCCTCGTTATCGGCGAACGAGCGGCTCACACCATCGGTTAGACCAAACCAGGCGGCGGCGACCACAACAGCTATGCCAAACGCGAGCAGAAAAATGATGAGCGCTTGCTTCTCGGCGGCAAGCAGCGCGATCACATAAGCGGTCGTGAGCGCCAACGCGATCAAGCCTGGCCACAGACCCGCGCGTATCTTGGTCCCCTCCTCCGTCATCGGCCTAGACCCGCTCGCTGATTTTTTCCCGGATCAGGCCGGTCGGTCGCCAAGCCATGATGGCGATGACCACGGCGAAGGCGAACACGTCCTTGTAGGCGCTGGCGAAAGGCATGAGGACCGTGCCGATCGTCTGCAGGGCGGCAAATAGAAAGCCGCCGAGAATTGCGCCGTAGATACTGCCCAAGCCGCCGATGATCGCGGCGGAAAAGCCGATGACGCCGAGATAAAGCCCGATGCCGAAATTGATTTCGTTGTAGTAGAGCCCATTCATCACCCCGGCGAAGGCCGCAAGCGCGGAACCGATGGCAAAGGTGATGAGCACGATCGCGGTGAAATTGATGCCCATGGTACGCGCCGTCTCCTCGTCCTGCGCGACCGCGCGAATGGCAAGCCCGAGCTTGGTGCGGTTGAGCAGGAACTGCAGCCCGACGATCACCAGCACGCCGGCCGTAAGCATGAGCACGTTATCGAGTCGCAGATTGAAGTCGCCGAGGTTGATGGAACTCTTCGGCAGCAGCGCCGGAAACGGCTTCGGATTGGCGCCTTGCGGGTAGAACAACCGCACGCTTTCGCGCAGAACCGTGCCTAACATCAGCGTGAGGAGCAACGTGTTGAGCGGCGGCGCCGAGCGTAGCGGCATCACCAGATATCGCGCGATCAGCATACCGATCAACGCCATCGCCAGCATCGCCAGCACGAGCATGACGACAAGATCGAGCCACTGTGAATTGAGCCCAAGCACGTGCAGTCCGGCGAAGGTCGCCAGCGCCGTGAAGGCGCCGACGGTAAGCACGTCGCCATGCGAAAATTGGATGACGTCGAGCACGCCGAAAAATAGCGTGAAGCCGACCGCGACCAAGGCATACATCATGCCGAGCATCAGCCCGTTCATGACGTATTGCGCGAATAGGCCTGCGTCCATACCCTAAATCTTGCGCTCGACTAATGACGGAGATTTAGCGGGGTCGCGCTCGGGCGACCCCGCTCCAGTCAGGCTACTTTTGCCCCGGCAGCTTGCGCTTGCCGCTGGCATATTCGCTTGCGTCCCATTCCACGAACTTGCCGTCCTGGACGACGTATGTCGTGATCACGGCCACGGTGTTCTGGCCGTGGTCGTCGAACGAGATCTTGCCGACGATCGAATCGCGGTCCCTCACATTGCCGAGATCGGCGATGACTTTCTTGCGGTCGGGGCCGACCTTCTCGATCGAATCGAGGATCATGTTCATGGCCGCATAGGCGAAGGCGCCATAGGCCTCGGGCGGATTGTCGTATTTTTGCGCGTTGTACTTTTCCATGAAGAACTTGCCGCCCGGCAGCTTCTCGGTCGGCGCACCTTCACGGAAGGCGAGCGTGCCTTCGGCCAAGGGCCCGAGGCCCTGGATGAACGCGTCGGAGACGATACCCGAGGTGCCGTCGAACACGGCCTTGATGCCGAGCTTGTCCATCTGCGAGCGGATACGCACGCCGATGGGCGTCAATCCGCCGAAATAGATCACGTCCGGGTTGAGCGCCTTGATCTTGGTGAGCTCGGCGGTAAAATCCTGCTGGTCGGCGGTCACGCCGAAGGTGCCGACGATCTTGGCCTTGCCGATCTTGGCCAGCGCCTTGCTGAAATATTCATTATGGCCCTTTCCGTAATCGGTGGTGTCGTGAATCACCGCCACGGTCTTGAAGCCGAGCTTGGAAATCAGCTCCGCATTGGCATCGTTCTGGTTGATCATCGTGCCGTTGACGCGATGAACTTCCGGATACTTGTTGCGATAGGTGATGTCGGGCAGCACGGCGCCCCACACGATCACCGGAAAACCGAACTTGTGGTAGACGTCGACGGCTGCGATTGCCGCCGCCGAGCAATAATGCGTGGCGCCGGCGATGATGTCTTTGTCGGCTGCCATCTTGGTGGCGACCTGCACCGCGACGTTCGGCTTGCACTCATCGTCGAGCACGACCAGCTCATATTCGTATTTCGCCTTGACGTCGGCATTGCGCAACTTCACGGCCAAATCGGCCGAATTGCGGCCGCCGAGGCCGTTGACCGAGACGCCGCCCGTGAGCGGCCCGATGAAGCCGACTTTCACCTTGTCCTTGGCGTCGGCGGTTGCCGCCGCGAGCGCCAAAATCGCTGTCGCGAGCCCAATGGCTGCAATCTTGCCAATTCTGATCATTAGCCCCTCCGCTTTGTGAAGCATGGCCGCGCCGAGGCCCCGAATTTTCGGCCTTTTGACCATGGTCGCGCAGCAGGCGCTCAGGCGCAAGTCGCTATATGTCGCCACTTCCGGGCAATTAGCCGCGCCACCGCACGAATGCCGCGCACCTGACCCCAGGCGCATTACCGACCATACATTGGGTCAAAAGCTGACAAACCGTCCCGGGCCAAAATCCAGCAATGTCCGCTTCTCTAATCGGCCATTTGAGGTCAAGCACTTTCAGACTATCCAC
>DAIMKK010000124.1:0-7535 GCA_036721745.1 Pseudolabrys sp.
TCGCCTTGATCCTGGAAGCAAGGCGTTTGTCCACTTGCGAAAGGAAAAAACCCTGCAGGTCGATGATCACACCGCAGCAGCGATCGGGAGCAATGCGTTTTATCGCTTTCATGTCGTCCCGCCTGGCTCCGTCCGCGATGCGCATAGTAAATCCGCGATCGGAATTGCGCCAGTGGCGGGGCCGAGCGCATCTTTGCGATAGTTGCAAATAGCGCGCGACATGAGGCACATTGGCGCGAGCGAATCCTACGACGCGTCGGACGATGAATTGGCGTCGCGCTTGCCGGAACCCGTCAGCATTACGAGCCCGATGCCAAAAAATAACATCTACGTCCTCGGCATAAACGCCTACGACCACGACGTCAGCGCCTGCCTGCTGCGCGACGGCGAGATCGCTTATGCGATCGAGAAAGAGCGGATCACGCGGAAAAAGCACGCCGGCGGATTTTTTCAGGAAGTCGTCGACTATTGTCTCAAGGCCGAAGGCATCACGCTCGACGACGTCGATCTAGTGGTGCGCAATTGCTACGTCCTGCCGGTCGAGGATTTGGAAGTTCGCATGATCTATCAGGGTGACATGAACCCCCACGAACACGATCAGGCGGCCAAAAGCCCTCTCTATCTGCCGAAGTCGAACAAGGTGATGACGGTCTCGCATCATCTCGCCCATGCCTACAGCGCCTTCGCCGTCTGCCCGTTCGACGAGGGCGTAGTGATGGTGGTGGACGGCGTGGGCAGCTACGCTTCGGACATCAAGGAGCCGGGCCAGCTCACGCAGGGCGTCAATCCGCTCGCGCGTGAATCGGAGAGCTACTACAAATTCAAAGGCAGTGCGCTCGAAACGCTGAAGAAGGTGTGGCTGCAGCCGTGCCGCGGACTCTTGAGCGACGAGTTCTTCAACATGGACGGTCTCGGAGCGCTCTACAGCCGCGTCTCGAGCTACATCTTCGCCGACTGGAACAAGTGCGGCGAAGTGATGGGTCTCGCGCCCTATGGCCGTCCCGATAATTTCAGGCGGCTGCTCGAGCTCAAGGAGGACGAACTGCAGGTTCCGGAGTGGGACGCGAGTTTCAATAAACCTTGGACGCCGGACGGAAAAGATAAGTGGGAAGCAAGCCCGGCCATGCGGCATTGGGAAGATTTGGCGTGGCGCGTTCAGCACGACAGCGAGGAGGTGCTGCTCGCGCGCGCGCGCTGGCTGGCTGAGACGACCGGCGCCCGCAATCTGGTCCTCGCCGGCGGCGTGGCGCTCAATTGCGTCGCAAATGGGCGCATCGTGCGCGAGACTGGGTTTGACAATGTCTGGATCCAGCCCGCCGCAGGCGACAACGGCATTTCAATCGGGTGCGCCTACTACGGCCGTCTCGCCGTGCAGAAGAAGCCGCGCACGTTCGTGATGAAGCAGGCGACGCTCGGCGTCGAATACGCGGACGATGACGTGCGGCGCGCCGGCAATCCGCTGCTGGTCACCCGCAAGACGTTTAACGAGCCAGGGCAGAGCATTTGCCGCGAAGCGGCGAAATTGTTGGCGGACGGGAAAGTGTTCGGCTGGTTTCAAGGCCGCTGCGAATTCGGGCCGCGCGCGCTCGGCAACCGGAGCATTCTGGGCGATCCGCGGCGACCGGAGATGAAAGACATCCTGAACAAGCGGGTGAAGTTCCGCCAGGCCTTCCGCCCGTTTGCGCCGATCGTGACCTATGAAAGGGCGAAGGACATTTTCGTCGGCGAGGACGAATCGCCGTTTATGTTGCGCGCCAAGCAAGTTCGCCCGGAGTGGAAGGACCGCATTCCGGCGATCGTCCATGTCGACGGCACCGCCCGCGTTCAGACGGTCCGGCGCGAGCAGAACGAACGGATTTATGACCTGCTGACGGAATTCGAGAAGCTGACTGGCGTCCCGGTACTGGTGAACACGTCATTCAATATCAAAGGCGAACCCATCGTCGAAACGCCTCAGGACGCGATGAATTGCTTCATTTACACCGGCATCGACTATCTGGCCTTGCACGACACGCTGATATCGAAGAATGCGCTCTACAAGGTCTTAGCGCCCTTCATAAAGGTCTATTATGAATCGAGGGGCGTTTCGCGCGAGGAAACCGATTAAACGAGTCTTTTGACTCCCAGGGTGTGATCGACGGCTGGGGGTCGATGGTATTATGGCACCACAGAATATTGATGAATGGGTCAAATGGAACCTTGGCAAGGCAGCGGTATTATTGAATGATGACTGGACCGGTCACGTGACCGTCTAAATTGCTGGGTATCCAGGTCGTGCTCGCCACGACTCGATCTTGGCAGGAATGGGAGACAGACCTGATGCAAAGAATAATGGTAGCAACGCTGATGGCTTTGGTCTTTGGCCTGTTCAGCATGCCCGCGTTGAAAGCTGCTCCGGCTAGTGGAGTGGCTGTTGGTCATGCTGCCGACGCAACTACGTTGGTTGAAAAATCTCAATGGCGCCGGCGTCGTCGCTGCTGGCATCGGTGGCGGTCGCGGAGAGGCTGCTGGTAGAATCCCGACGCCACGACTTTCTAATTTGCGGGCCGGCGGTGCAAACCGACGGCCCGTTCGTTTAGCCGCCGTGCGAAACTAGTTCGCGACGCGTGTCATCGGGCATGCCGTTGCATCGCTATCGGTCGCGCGTCTGCGCCATTGTTGCCGCCGATCGGCAGCGCGAAGCAGGCCTCGTACCACGCCACCGGAATCCGCCGGCTGGTCGCGCAGCGGTCGAAGATCGCGAGGTCCTTCGGGCTGCGGTATTCCATATAGGGCGCCACCGCAACGCGTGCGCCGTCGGGTAAACTGCCGTACCGATTGATCTTGCCCTTGAGGTCCGGTTCGACCGCGAGAATGGCCTGCCGGTATGAATCGCCTTCGATGAAATTATCGGGCATCTGATCGAACGGACCGTCCAGGTAATTATTCGCGACGACATTGTCATGGAAGACGCCGATCAAAATCTTTCGATCGCGCCGTTGGTCGCGATAGAACGCGAAGCCCGTACGCTTGCCGATGAGAATGCGTCCATCGCCGACGGGGGCGGGCACGAACACATCGGCGGGTTTGACCGTTTGGTCGAGAATGTAGTGGAATGATTTCAGTTTCGCATTGAACATGAAGAAGAACCTGACCCCCGATTCGTCGAACACCGGACCGATGAATTGATCGCCCGGCGCAAGCGCGGCCGCCGGCGGTTTGGCCTTTGACAGATCGTTGAGCGCAAAAACGACGCTCTTCTTGCCATAGCTCACCCGGTAGGCGAGCGGCTCGATTTGCTCCACCGTCACGCCGCGCGCGGGGCCGAGGGCGAGCCCGCTGCCCTCCGAATCCGGCAGCCAGACTGCGCGATCCTCGTAATAGGAGAACTCCACCTGGCCTTCGGCGCGCAGGCGGGCGTCAATCTTGATGTTGCCGGCATAGCGCGTGCCGTTGAGGTCGAACGAAAAGTAATAGTGGTTCTCGGTCGGATAAACGTTGACCCGCTCGGGCAGGCTATCGAGCACATAGGTAAAGACCGCCATCGGATCGTCGATCGCGAGCGTTTGGCTGCGCGTCATCACCCCGTCAATGTAGGCCTCATTGGTCTGCAGCCGCGGCAAATCGGCGTTTTGCGCGGCGGCTGAGCAGGTCATCATCGCGGCACCGAGCGCGGTGACCATTGCGTGCAGGCTCGTTCGAGATTTTGTCATCACCAGGGGCCCTCAGACCGATAAGTCCTCAAAGGATACAGATTAAAGTTGGAACATTATACGGCCGCCATGTTCTTCGCTTGTTCATGGCCAAACGACGCAGTAGCTATCCATTATGGGAAAAAGACTGATTCCCCCGGACAAGGGCCAGGTCGAAGAGGTCGCGCTGCGCGGGGCGCTGGAGGAGCGCTACCTCGCTTATGCGCTCTCCACCATCATGAATCGCGCGCTGCCGGACGCGCGCGACGGGCTCAAGCCGGTGCACCGCCGCATCCTCCACGTCATGCGGACCCTGCGGCTCGATCCCGGCGCCGCCTTCAAGAAATCGGCCAAGGTGGTCGGCGACGTGATGGGCAACTTCCATCCGCATGGCGACCAGGCGATCTACGACGCCATGGTGCGGCTGGCGCAGGATTTCGCCCAGCGCTATCCGCTGATCGACGGGCAGGGCAATTTCGGCAATATCGACGGCGATAACGCCGCCGCGATGCGCTACACGGAATCCCGCCTCACCGAAGTGGCGCGCCTGCTGATCGACGGCATCGACGAGGATGCCGTCGACTTCCGCCCGAGCTACGACGGTACCGGGCAAGAGCCGGTGGTGCTGCCGGCGGCGTTTCCCAATCTTTTGGCCAACGGTTCGCAGGGCATCGCGGTCGGCATGGCTACCTCGATCCCGCCGCACAACGCGGCCGAATTGTGCGACGCCGCGCTGTTCCTGATCGATAATCCGAAAGCGCGCAGCCGCACGCTGCTCAAATACGTCAAGGGTCCGGATTTCCCGACCGGCGGGGTGATCGTCGACAAGCCGGCGGAAATCGCCGAGGCCTATGGCACTGGCCGGGGCTCGTTCCGCGTGCGCGCGCGCTGGGAAAAGGAGGATCTCGGCCGTGGCACCTACACGATCGTGATCACGCAAATTCCCTGGCTGGTGCAGAAATCGCGGCTGGTCGAGAAACTGGCCGAGTTGATCAACGAGAAGAAACTGCCGCTCGTCGCCGACGTGCGCGACGAATCGGCCGAGGATCTCCGGCTGGTGATCGAGCCGCGCGCGCGCACGGTCGACGCCGAATTGCTGATGGAGTCGCTGTTCAAGCTCACCGAGCTCGAAAGCCGCATCCCGCTCAACATGAACGTGCTGGTGAAGGGCCGCATCCCGCAGGTGCTGGGTTTGGCCGAAGCGTTGCGCGAATGGCTCGATCACCGCCGCGACGTGCTGGTGCGGCGCTCCAAGCATCGCCTCGCCGAGATCGAGCACCGCCTGGAAGTGCTCGGCGGCTATCTCATCGCCTATCTCAACCTCGACAAGGTCATCAAGATCATCCGGCGCGAGGACGAGCCCAAGCCGGTCTTGATGAAGACGTTCAAGCTTTCGGACGTGCAGGCCGACGCCATCCTCAACATGCGTCTGCGCAATTTGCGCAAGCTCGAGGAGATGGAAATCCGCGGCGAGGACAAAGCGCTGCGCGAGGAGCTTAAAACAATCAAGGCGCTGATCGGCTCGACTGACAAGCAATGGAAGACCATCGCCGCCGAGATCAAGGACGTGAAAGCGAAATTCGGGCCGAAGACCGATCTCGGCAAACGCCGCACCACTTTCGCCGAGGCGCCCGAGCACGACGAGGCCGCGATTGAAGAGGCGATGGTGGTGCGCGAGCCGATCACCGTCGTGGTCTCGGAAAAGGGCTGGATCCGCGCGCTGCGCGGCCATGTCAGCGATCTTACGGGTGTTACCTTCAAGACCGACGACGCACTGAAATTCGCTTTTCCCACCGAAACCACCGCCAAGATTTTGATCTTCGCCGGCAACGGCAAGTTCTACACGCTGGAAGCCTCCAAGCTGCCGGGCGGGCGCGGACATGGCGAGCCGGTGCGGCTCTATTTCGATATCGAACAAGACGCCGACGTGGTGGCGGCGCTGGCTTACGAGGGCAAGCGCAAATTCTTGGTGGTGAGCTATGGCGGCAACGGCTTCGTGGTGCCGGAAGACGACGTGCTCGGCACCACCCGCAAGGGAAAACAGGTGCTCAACCTCAAGGGCGCTGACAAGGCAGCGGCGCTGACCACGGTCGACGGCGAACTGGTGGCGGCGATCGGAGAAAATCGCAAAATGGTGATATTCCCGATCGACCAGGCCCCGGAGATGACGCGCGGTCGCGGCGTGCGCCTGCAGCGCTACAAAGACGGCGGCCTTTCCGACGTCGCCACGTTCAAGGCGGACGAGGGATTGCGCTGGGTCGGGGAGGGCGGCCGCACTTCTATTCTTTCGATCAAGGAATTGGCGGCCTGGCGAGGCAACCGCGGCGACGCCGGCCGTGTGCGCCCGGACCGGTTCCTTGCCAACTTGAAATTTGGCCACGCGCCGGAAAACGGCAAAAGCGACAGCCACGGCAAGTAACGCCGCGTGGTATTTGGTGAAGTTCCGCTTCGACTGATCGGTGGCGCAGGCAACCCGCGCAACGGGCCTTCGATCTACGGTGCCTCAACTCGCCACGAACAGCAGCGACTTTTCAGATTTTTCCAGCAGTGCCGCGGCGGTGTCGCCGAAGAACAGCTTTTCGCCCGGGCGGCGGCCGACGCCCATGACGATGAGATTGTGCTTGCGCCGCTTCGCCTCGTTGAGGATGGCTTCGTCCGCGGCATTGTCGGCCAGCACCGCGGTGCGGATGGTCATGTTGTAACCGTCGGCGATGGCGACGATATCTTTTAGGATGGCTTCCTCGTGGCGGCGCGTGCGCAACCCGCGCCGTACGCCTTCCTTGCCGGCGGCGCGCACCGCGACGTAAAGCACCGTGAGCGACGCCTTAGTGGCGCGCGCCATGGTGATGGCGACTTCCGCCGCGCGGCGTGACGGCTCGGTGCCGTTCACCGGAACGAGGATGCTCATCTTGCCGCGGGGCTTTTCCGCCAGATCGCCGCGCACGGCCGTGATCGCCAACGGGCCGTCGAAGCCCTTCGCCAAGGTTGTCACGCTTTCGTGGAAATCCTTGCCGCGATGGGTGGTTTTCTCTACGCCGATGATCATGAGGTCGTAGCCCTTCTCGGCTTCCGCGGCGATGACGTCGGGGCCGGGGGCCTCGTGCACGATGGTGGTAACTTCCACCGGCGTGTCGACCTTTTCCTCTTTCTTCTGTTTGCTTTTGATCAACGCGGCGGATTGCTTGACGGTGTCGCCGGCTTTTTCGGCCTTTTTTTCCTGCTCCTTGCCCGGTTTTTCCTCTTTGGCCGACGTCTTGTCGTCGGCTTCTTTTTCCGTCTTTTTCGTATCGATCGCTTTGTTCTCGATTTTGGCGGCGTCCTTGATGTGCAGAACGGTGGTCGGCATGCCGTGCGTGCCGGCCAGCATACCGGCGACACGCGAGGCGAATTTTCCGTTCGGACTGTCGTCGACCGCGATCAACAGGCGCTCGAGGTTCGGCACGAAGCCCTTTGCTTCCCGTTCTTCGCGATCGAGCCGCTGCTTTTCTTCCTTGCGCATGGGAATGCGCGAGAGCGCCCAGCGCAGCGTCGGCGGCATGACCATGGTCGTGATGACGGCCATGGCGACGATCATGGTGAAAAGGTTTTGGTTGAGCGCGCCCATCGACAGGCCGATGGTGGCGATAATCACCTCGGTCGAGCCACGCGCGTTCATGCCGCAGGCCAGTGCAAATCCCTCCCGCCGGGTCAGGCCGCCGAGTTTTCCGCCGATAAACGCGCCGCCGAACTTGCCGATGCTGGCAACCAGAATAAGCCCCGCGGTGAACAACGCGATCGTCGGGTCGCCGAGAATGGTGAGGTCGGAGCTTAAACCGGCAACGCCGAAGAACACCGGCGCGAAGAACGCGGTAATGAGGCCGCGCA
>DAIMKK010000125.1:0-7439 GCA_036721745.1 Pseudolabrys sp.
TCACCTGGTTGCTCAGGTTGCTGTTTGATTGTTTCGTGCCGGCCGCCGCCGAAATATCGATGCCGGCTTCAAACTGATAAACGAAATTGAAGGATTGGCTGGGAATGCGTTGGAAGCCGCGCACGCCCAGATTAAGAGATGTTGGTCGAGATGTCGGGCATCCAGCTGAAATTGCCGACCGGCGTGCTGCCGTCTGGGGCGATCGGACCACCCTTGGCATCCTTTGTCGCCGCGTCGAGCGAGACGTCCAATTGGCCGTAGGCCGTGATCTCGCCGCCCGGGGTGAAGAATGTGAGATCTTTGCCCGGCTTGCGTTCGAGGAAATAGTGACCCTGGCTGTCGAGCCCTGCCCATCCCGCCTTTACCGGGACTTTGGTCGACTTTGCATTGGCATCAGCCGCGGTCGCTTTGGCTTGAGCCGAATTGGCGTCCGCCTGGCTCGCCTGCTTCTTCGCGGCCTTGGCGTCGGCGGCGGTGTGGGATTGCGCCTCTTTCAGTTCCTTGACAGTGCGCATCAGCACGTCGACCTGGGCCTGCAGCGCCTTGATCTGCGCGTCGGTTGTCTCCGCCTTCGCGGAGCCGTTCGCACCGACGACCAGGAAAAGAGCTGAAAGCGCAACCCCCGAGCACAGCCGCAATCGTCGCGATGAGCCGCCCATTGTCCGATCCCCCTAAGTTTTGCGTTTATAAAGTTTAGGCAATTGCTAATTAAAATCGCACAACAAAATCGAACTGACGAGGGGGATAGGGACAACCTCGGCATATCTGCACAGTTAATCTTTAAGCGTGATATTAATGGGGACCTCGAATAATTGCCGTAGCTGGCAATCGCGGACGTCTTTGGGGTGAACAGCATAGAATCGAAACGAGAACAAAGCGGAATCATTCGCGAGTAAATTCGAGGTGCCTGACGATCGGCGGCAATTATTCGAGGTCCCCTAATGTGACTACTGCCAATCCGTTGTTTCATCTGTTAAATAATTAGGCGCGGCGGGCGGTTGCACTCTGGTGTTGGTCGTCTACGCCTTTTCGGTATAGTCCAAGGACATCGTGTTTAATCTGCCGCGGTCGAAGCGTTCATTCTTGAACGACGCGTTAGCGGTCGCGACCCGCGCGGGTTAGTCGCTGCGCGCGTTTTTCAATTTAACGGTTGATCGGCGTGAGCAACACACTGTGCTTTGACGCCGCATCGATACAATCGAGCAATTCTTTTTCGCTGAACGGCTTGGTCAAATAACCTGTCACGCCCGCGCCGAGCGCGCGCGCGCGAACGCTTTCATCGGGATAGGCCGTAATCAGGATGGTCGGGATCGGGGCGCCGACGGCAACCAGATGACCATAGAGCGCGAGCCCGCTCATATTCGGCATCTGCACGTCGGCGATGAGGCAGGACGTGATGCGGATGCGATTGGATTTCAGAAACGCATCGGCCGACGGAAAACCTTTGGCGATAAATCCGTGCGACCGCAAGAGGCCGATAGTCGCCTCGCGAACCGAATCGTCATCTTCAACGACGGCAATCGACGGCTTGATCGACATGGCGGCGGCTTTCGGTCAAGTGTCATGCGCGACGGAACAACCGGTTGCGCTGTGCACTGAGCCGGCAAAATCACGAATAAAGCAAACAAGGCGCGATGACGATTGCACTATGGTATTGATCGCCTACGTCATTTCGGCACAATCCAGAAATTTATCCGCCATGCGGACTAAATCGGCCAATGATTTCGCCTTCATCTTCCGCATGACGTGACGGCGATGGACCTTCACGGTGACCTCGCTGAGCTTGAGCTCGGCGGCAATTTGCTTGTTCGGCCGGCCGGCAACCACGCGCTGCATGACCTCACGCTCGCGCGCCGTGAGCGAAGCAAAGTAACCGCGTACCACTCCGGCAATGGCCGCCGCCTGACGGCGGGCGCGGTCGCGTTCGATGCCGACATGAATGGCGTCGAGCAAATCCTGATCGCGAAAAGGCTTGGGTAGAAATTCGATGGCGCCGGCTTTCAGTGCGCGCACTGACATCGGAACGTCGCCATGCCCGGTGATGAAGATGACCGGCAGATCGATTTTCGATTTCGTCATTTCGTGCTGGAAGTCGAGCCCGCTCAGGCCCGGCAGCCGGACGTCGAGCACGAGGCACCCGGGCGCGTCAGGCCGTTTGAACTGCAGAAATTCTTCCGTCGAACCGAATGTGCGCACGTTCAGGTGAATCGAGCGGATAAGGCTGTCGAGCGCCTCCCTGACCGCGGGGCTATCGTCGATCACAAACACAACGGGATTATGTTCGCTCACGATTCCACGCCCACCGGCAAGATGAATTGAAAGACCGCGCCGCGCGGCGAATTCGGCGTCGCCCAAATCCGCCCGCCATGCGCCTCGATAATCGAGCGGCTGATCGCTAGCCCCATGCCCATGCCCTCGGGCTTGGTAGTATAGAAGGCGCTGAAGGCCCGGTCGAGATTCTCCGGCGCCACACCGACGCCGGAATCCTGCACGGTGACCAGCGCGCCATTCGCGTCGATGCGCGCGGAACTAAGGGTTAGTAGCCGCGGTTCCCTGGGCATCCGGCTCATGGCTTCGAGCGCGTTTAGGATAAGATTGAGGATGACCTGCTGCAATTGCACGCGGTCGCCCAGCACCGGCGGTACGTCGTCGGCGAGTTCGGTCCGTAGTGACACATTATTCTGCAGGATCTCGCTGTCGATCAGGCTGATGGTGGCCAGGATAATGTCGTTGATGGCGAGCCAATCTTTCTGCGGCAGCGAGCTTTTGGTCAGCGCGCGCACCTGCGCGATGATTTCGCTCGCCCGGTTGGCGTCCTTGACCAAACGCGTGACGGCCTGCCGCGCCTCGCCGAGATTGGGCGGCAGATCGGAGAGCCAGCGCAGACAGGCGTTGCCGTTGATCACCGCCGCGGCGAGCGGCTGATTGACCTCGTGCGCGATCGAGGCGGTGAGTTCCCCGAGCGTCGTCACGCGGCCGACATGCGCGAGCTGCGAGCGCGCTTCATAGGCCGCTTCCTTTTCAGATTCGATCTTGAGCGAGAGATAAGTCGTGATGGCGATCGCCAGAATGCTGATCGTGGTATTGATGACGCCGATCCCGCTCGAGCCGGAGGCCGCGGTCAACAGGTCGCTCAGCAGCGTCAAAGCGATGCAGCCGGCGCCGACCAGGATGACGGCGCGCCTTTTGCAGAAGCGCACCGACATCAGGACGACCACGGTGTAAAAAGCCGGAACCGCTATTTCCAGATCGGGGATGGGGTCGGCGACGAAAATGACAGCCGCCAGTACAGCCGTCGCGGCCGCAAGCAGCCACGGCGTGGTGATGGCTCGAATTTGCGGCAGCTTCATTCCCGTTGCCCCGGCCCCGGTCAGTTCACGCTAAGCCTCGCGAACAACGGGAGTAAAGACAAGGGTTGGAGGGGCCGGTTAGGGGTTAAATGGCGCACCAACCCGGCCATGACGGCACAATATGAGCCATGCTAGACAGCGCCCACGATTTACTTCGCCGTTGCCGGGCCATGTCAAAAACGCCGTCGCTTAAGGACTTCCGCCGCATCGTCGTGAAGGTCGGCTCGTCGCTGCTGGTGGACGCCGCCGCCGGTTCGCTCAAGCGCGACTGGCTGGCCTCGCTCGCCGCCGACATCGCCGCCCTGCACAAGAAGAAATGCGACGTCATCGTGGTGTCCTCGGGCGCCATCGCGCTCGGCCGCGCCGTGCTCAAGCTGCCCGCAGGCGCGCTCAAGCTCGAGGACAGCCAGGCCGCCGCCGCTGTCGGGCAGATCGCGCTGGCGCGTGCCTGGTCGGAACATTTGAGCGCGCACGGCCTCACCGCCGGCCAGGTGCTGGTCACGCTCGGCGACACCGAAGAGCGCCGGCGCTATCTCAACGCGCGCTCGACCATCGCCAAGCTCTTGGAGTGGCGTAGCGTGCCGGTGATCAACGAGAACGACACCGTCGCCACCAGCGAGATCCGCTACGGCGACAACGATCGGCTCGCCGCGCGCGTCGCCACCATGATGAGCGCCGATCTGCTGGTACTGCTGTCGGATGTCGACGGGCTCTACGACAAGCCGCCCGAACAAGACGGCGCCAAACTCGTGCCCGTGGTCGCGCGCATCACGCCGGAGATCGAGGCGATGGCGGGCGCGTCGGCTTCCGAGCACGCGCGCGGCGGCATGCTGACCAAGATCGAAGCGGGCAAGATCGCCACCACTGCCGGCACCCACATGATCATCGCCTCCGGCCACGTGGCGCATCCGTTGGAGCGAATCGCGGGCGGCGCGCCTTGCACCTGGTTCCTGACGCCGGCCAATCCAGTGACCGCGCGCAAGAAATGGATCGCCGGTTCGCTCGAGCCGCGCGGCGCGCTGGTGATCGACGCCGGCGCGGTCAAGGCGCTGCGCGTGGGAAAAAGCCTGTTGCCGGCGGGCGTGGTCAAGATCGAGGGCGCGTTCGGGCGCGGCGATGCCGTGGTGGTGCGCGGGACGGACGGCGCCGAGATCGGCCGCGGGCTGATCGCCTATGACGCCGAGGACGCCGACAAGATCAAGGGCCGCTCCTCGGCGGACATCCTGTCGATTCTGGGCTTCGCCGGACGAACCGAGATGATCCACCGCGACGACCTGGTTTTGGGCGGCGAATAGCCGATCCTCGGGGCCATCCTCGGAGCTAAGCAACGCCGAGCATCGGCGCATCTACGAGCATGAAAACGGGTTATCCCGCACCTCATCCGCGCGCGGGCGCGCCGCTTGCAAAGACGCGGGTCGGCCATTGGCCGACTCAGCTGGGATTACTCCCCGGGCGCTCTGACCTCGGTCAGTGGCCCAGTTAGTGCCGGCGGCTGCGCGGCTTGGCGGACCGGCGGGTCGCGCCCGACTTACGCTGCACCGGGTGCGCCGGCAGCGGGAAAAACGTCCCGTCGGGAAATTCCAGATACCGGCTGTAAACCTGCACTTGGCCTTCGCCGCCGCGCTTTCCTTCGATCACGAACTTGGTGCCGACCGGAAAGCGACTCGGAAGCCGACTTGTTTCATACGCCATGTAACCCTCCTGCGATGCCGCACCCTGCCAACCCAATGTGTAGGTCAATTGACTTGTTCCGGAACTTTGCGGGTTATCCACACTATCCCCACATACCTTCGCCGAGGCCCGAAAACCGGCCTACCTCGCCCCCGGATGGCCGACGTGATAGGAACCAGCTGGATCGGGGTTTGACGGGCCTTTCGACATGAGCGCACCGCTGAAAAGCATTGAGGGGACAGGCGATATCGCCGCCCTGCTGGGCGAGATCGGCCGCCAGGCGAGGGCCGCCGCCCGCGTGCTGGCGCTTGCCCCCACGTCGCAAAAAGATCGCGCGTTGGAGCTTATGGCCGGCGCCGTCCGCGGCCAGTTATCCCGCATTTTAGCGGCCAATGCCGAGGATATCGCCGAGGCGCGTAGTTCCGGCGTCAGCGGCGCCTTCCTCGATCGGCTTTCGCTCGATGCGGCGCGGGTGGAGGGGATCGCCGCGGCCATCGACGCGGTGCGCGCGCTCAAGGATCCCGCTGGAGTCGTTACCGAATCCTGGACCCGGCCGAACGGCATGAGTATCGAACGGGTTAGGGTGCCGCTCGGCGTCATCGGCATCGTCTACGAGAGCCGGCCGAACGTGACCGCCGACGCCGGCGCGCTCTGCCTGAAATCCGGCAATGCCGCGATCCTGCGCGGCGGCTCCGACAGCTTGCGAACGAGCCGCGCCATCGTCGCGGCGCTCGGCCAAGGCCTGCGCGAAGCCGGCCTGCCCGAGGCCGCGATCCAACTTATCCCCACCCGCGACCGCGCCGCAGTCGGACTGATGCTCACCGGGCTCGACGGCAATATCGATGTTCTAGTTCCGCGCGGCGGCAAGAGCCTGGTCGCCCGCGTGCAGGCGGAAGCAAGCGTGCCGGTGTTCGCGCACCTGGAAGGCGTCTGCCACGTCTATATAGACAAGGCGGCTTCGCTCGACATGGCCAAAAAGATCGTGCTCAACGCGAAAATGCGGCGCACCGGCGTCTGCGGTGCCGCCGAGACTTTGCTGGTCGATCGCGCCGCGGAAGTGAAGTTCCTCAAGCCGCTGGTCGAAATGCTGCTCAACGCCGGTTGCGAAATCCGCGGGGATAAGGCGACGCTTGCCGTGGACAGCCGCGTCAAGCCGGCGACCGAAGAGGACTGGGGAACCGAATATCTCGATGCCATCATCGCCGTGAAGGTGGTCGACGGCGTTGCCGCGGCTATCGAGCATATTGAGCGTTACGGCTCCCACCACACCGACGCCATCGTGACCGACGACGCGGCGACGGCAGATAGGTTCCTACGCGAGGTGGACTCGGCAATCGTGCTGCACAACGCGTCGACCCAGTTCGCCGACGGCGGCGAATTCGGCTTCGGCGCCGAGATCGGCATCGCCACTGGCCGGCTGCATGCGCGCGGGCCGGTCGGTGTCGATCAGCTCACGACGTTCAAATACCGCATTCACGGAAGCGGTCAGACCCGGCCGTGACCCCGCAAAGACCCAACCGCACTGTACGCGTACTTCCACCCAACGCGCCCGGCATGAGGATCGGCCTGTTCGGCGGAACTTTCGACCCGCCGCACCGGGCCCATCTTGCCGCCAGCCTGCTCGCGCTCAAACGGCTCAAGCTCGACCGCGTCTGGTGGCTGGTCACCCCGGGCAATCCGCTCAAAAACACCAGCGGGCTCGCTCCTTTGCAGAAGCGAATCGCCGCCGCCCGCGGGCTTACGCAACATCCGCGCATCGACGTGACCGGTCTCGAAGCTGTCATCAAGACGAGATACACATTCGACACGATTAAGTGGTTGAAAGCCCGCTGCCCGCGGGTCCGCTTCGTTTGGATCATGGGCGCGGACAATTTGCGAAGTTTCCATCGCTGGCAAAAATGGCGCGGAATAGCGAAGCTGGTACCGCTTGTGGTGGTTGATCGCCTCGGCCCAAGTCTTTACGCCTCTGCCAGTCCAGCAGGCCAAGCGTTCTCGCGCGCGCGCATTGCGGAACCCGACGCCGCCTCCTTGCCCTACCGCAAGCCGCCGGCATGGAGCTTCCTGCACGGCCTCAAATCACCGCTCTCGTCCACCGCGCTACGCGCGCTCCGCCGGCGCGGAGGAAGTTCCGTCCGCGCAGGTAAAAAGAAAAAGACGGTGAGTGGAAAGAATCGAGCAAAATAGCTATGTTGATGATGTCCCCGGCACGAGCCGGACCGGGTGCAACAAACGTAAAGGGAAACAGCCTCTGACCAAACCTGCACTCTCTCGGGCGGCGCGTCGCGCGCCCGAACGCGTCTCCAGGTCTGGGTCTTTGCACCCCAGTGCCAAGGAGACGCTCCGCATCGTCCTCGCACGGCTGGTAGACATGAAAGCCGAGGACAGCGTCACCATCGATCTCACCGGCAAATCCTCGAT
>DAIMKK010000126.1:0-7407 GCA_036721745.1 Pseudolabrys sp.
TTAGCTGGTCGGAGTGGCAGGATTTGAACCTGCGACCCCCTCGTCCCGAACGAGGTGCGCTACCAGACTGCGCTACACTCCGACTGATGGCGGCCTTATAACCCCGGCTCCTTTAATGGTGCAAGCTTGAGAGCCAAATGACTGTCGAGCCGGGAACGCGGACGATGAAAGCCAATATTGACGCCATCGAGGCAGCCGCGCGCTGCCTTAAGCAGGGCGGGCTGGTCGCGTTCCCGACCGAGACCGTCTACGGGCTGGGCGCCGACGCCGGCAATGGCGAAGCCATCGCCCGCCTCTACGCCGCCAAGGGCCGGCCGAGCTTCAACCCGCTGATCGCCCATGTCGGCAGCATCGAGGCCGCCCGCCGCCTCGCCCACTTCGATGCCGCCGCCGAGAAGCTTGCCGCTGCGTTCTGGCCCGGACCGCTGACTTTGGTGTTGCCGAAACGGCCGGGTTGCGGCGTCGCCGATCTAGCGCTCGCGGGTCTCGACAGCGTGGCGGTGCGACTGCCGGCGCACCCGGTCGCGCATGCTTTGCTCGCGGCCTTCAAGGGACCGGTGGTGGCGCCTTCGGCCAACCGCTCGGGCCACGTGTCGCCGACCAGCGCGGTGCACGTGCTGGCCGATTTGCGCGGGCGCATCGACATGGTGATCGATGCCGGCCCCTGCCCGGTCGGTGTAGAATCCACGATCGTCGCCTGCTTGGGCGAACCGACATTGCTGCGGCCCGGCGGCCTTCCGCGCGAGGCGATTGAACGCGTACTCGGACGCTCGCTGGCAGCCGCCCCCATTGACGACGAGGCGCCGCTCGCGCCCGGCATGCTGTCCTCACATTATGCGCCCAAGACGCGGCTGCGCCTTGACGCCGAGGCGGCGCAGGAGGGCGAAGCACTGCTCGCTTTCGGACCAGCGCCCGCAGCGAGCGTTACGCTCAATTTGTCGCCGCGCGGCGATCTGATCGAGGCGGCGGCCAATTTGTTTTCGCATTTGCGCGCGCTCGACGCTTCCGGCGCCAAGCGCATCGCGGTAATGAAAGTGCCGCACGAGGGCCTGGGCGAGGCGATCAACGACCGGCTCAAGCGCGCCGCCGCGCCGAAAGCAGGGACGAACCCATGAATCTTCATTCCAAGCCGCAGCCGATGCGTGCGCTCGCGCCCGACCTGCTCGCCCGCTTCGTCGCCATTGTCGGAGAGAAATACGCGATCACCGAACCATCGACGCAGGAGCCCTATCTGGTCGAAATGCGCGACCTCTTCCACGGGCAGACGCCGGTGGTGCTGCGGCCGGGCTCGGTCGAGGAAGTCGCGGCGATCCTCAAGCTCGCCGACGAAACCAAGACCGCAGTTGTTCCGCAAGGCGGCAACACCGGCCTGGTCGGCGGGCAAATTCCGCATAATGGAGAAATCGTCCTCTCGCTCAACCGGCTCGACAAGATCCGCGAGGTCGATGCGGTGTCCAACACCATGACGGTCGAAGCCGGCGTCACGCTGCAGCGCGCGCGCGAAGCTGCGGCCGCGGCCGACCGGCTCTATCCGCAACTGCTGCCGTCGGAAGGCACCTGCACCATCGGCGGCAATCTTTCCACCAATGCCGGCGGCACCGCGGCGATCGCGCACGGCATCGCCCGCTCGCACGCGCTCGGCCTCGAAGTGGTGCTGGCCGACGGCCGCGTGCTGCGCGACCTCAACAAGCTGAAAAAGGACAACACCGGCTACGACCTCAAGAACATTTTCATCGGCTCCGAAGGCACGCTCGGCATTATCACCGCGGCGGTGCTGCGACTGGTGCCGAGGCCGCGCTCGGTCGAGACCGCCTTTGCCGGCGTGCCGTCGCCGCAGGCCGCGGTCGACCTGCTCGGCATCGCCAGCGAGCGCACCGCAGGCGGCGTCACATCGTTCGAATTGATGCTGCGCGCCGGCGTCGAAGCCGTGGTCAAGTTCGACGCCGCGAGCCGCATGCCGCTCGCCGGCAACGATCCCTGGTTCGTGCTGATCGAGCTGTCGTCGCAGGCCCGCGGCGGGTTGCGCGAGGTAATGGAAGAGATTCTACACACCGGCCATACAAAGGGCCTGGTGCTCGACGCCACCATCGCCGACAGCGGGCAGCAGGGAAAAGCGTTCTGGCGCATCCGCGAAATGTTCGGCGAGGTGCAGCGGCATATCGGCGCCTCGATCAAGCACGACGTATCGGTGCCGGTGGCCGCGATCCCGGCTTTCATCGAGGAAGCCAATGCCGCGGTGGTGAAGCTCATCCCGGGATGCCGGCCGCTGCCCTTCGGCCATGTCGGCGACGGCAACATCCACTACAACGTGACGCAGCCCGTGGACGCCGACAAAGAAAAATTCCTCGCGCGCTGGGACGAGGTCAACACGGTCGTGTTCGCGGTGGTGAAAAAATTTTGCGGATCGATCTCGGCCGAGCACGGCGTCGGCGTGATGAAGCGCGATATCCTGCACCTTTACAAGGACCCGGTGGCGCTCGAGTTGATGGGCGGCTTGAAGAAGATGCTTGATCCCAACGGCATCCTTAACCCTGGCAAGGTGCTCTAAAACAAAGCCCCCTGCCCGTTGTCCTTCTTGGCACGTTTTGCCGGCGCAGGTTTCGCCTTGGGCTTGACTGGCGCGGCCTGCAGTTGTCCGGGAACGACCGGCTCGATCAATTTCGGATTGTCGTTGGCGGTGCGGTTGACCGCAGTGGAAATCTCGTAGGCCTCCAGCAGATTGTCGGGCGCGGGCGCGATCAGTGCCGCCGCGGTGGTGGCGTCGACCGTGGCGCCGTCGAGCCAGAGATCGAACCCTTCGGGCGGCACGATCACCGGCATGCGGTCATGGATCGGCTTGAGCGTCCGGTTCGCCTGGGTAGTGACGATGGCCGCGGTTTCCAGTTCTTCGCCGTTCGGCCCGGTCCAGGTCTCCCATAGTCCGGCAAACGCGAGCGGTGCACCCGACTTGGCGTGCACGTAAAACGGCCGCTTGCGGTCGCCCGCCGCTTGCCATTCGTAGAAGCCGTCGGCCGGAATCAAACAACGCCGCCGCTTCATAGCGGCGCGGAAGGCCGGCTTTTCGGCGGCCGATTCGCCGCGTGCGTTGATCAGTAGCGTGAAGGTCTTCGGGTCCTTGACCCAGGACGGCAGTAGCCCCCAGCGCACCAGCGCAAAATGACGATTACCCTCCACCAGCCGCACAATGGCGATCGGCTGCGTGGGGGCCACATTATAGCGCGGCGGGAAATTGGGCTGCTCCTCATAGCCAAACAGTGCCCGCAGCGCCTCTGGCGATGCGATAATCGTATAGCGGCCACACATGGTCCAAACCCCTATTTGGCGTCCGCTTAATCGCGTTTTAACCCGATAATATAACACTGCCGGCCGGTGGAATTCGGCGGCGGAGCTCGATGAAATATCAGGATTGCGCCGAGGCGTTACAAGCCGACGATGGCCCCGATGACGGGGCCAGCGCAGCTGTCCGGCTTGCCGACGCCAACATCAACCCGGCAACCGGACTAGCCACCGACTACCTCAATCATTTCAATGAAGCGATTATGCTGCTCGAAATGCTGTCGAGCTGCCCGGAATGCCGCGACGATTTCCTCGGCTGGCGACCGCTGAGCTATCGCGAGCATTTCGAATCCTCGCGTTTCAAAGGCCGTGTGCTCGCCATCGCCGCTTATGACGCCGCCGATCCGAGTCTGCGCGGCTGTCTCGACACCTTGGCCGGCACTATGACTGCCGTCTTGGAAGCAACCCGCGCGGCGATGGGCTGCGATATTGCGCCGGAGTTGGCCATTGCGCTCGCCGAACGGGCCGCCTCCCTGCTCCGGCCGCTGGTTGCGCGCGCCGGCGCGGTGATCAACGGCGAGGATGCCGGCGATGCTGGAGAACCGGTGACGCCGCAAGCGGTGGTCGACGGGCTGATGAAGAATTAGTTTGCGCATGATCCCAAAAAGCATGTCCTCGACCTCGATCGGGGATGGGAACCGGTTTTCGGATAAGAATATGCGCAGAAAGCAATAATGCCCGACCCACGAACCTATCCACAGCGCCCGTATCTCGCGGTCAGCGCGGCCATCATCCGCGACGGCAAAGTGCTGGTGGTGCGGCGCGCGCGCAAGCCGGCGCTCGGTATTTACACGCTGCCGGGCGGCGGCGTGGAAACCGGCGAGACGCTGATGCAGGCGGTGACCCGCGAAGTGCGCGAGGAGACATCGCTCGTCGTCGAGCCGGTCGCACTCGCCGGCCACCGCGAAGCGATCGCGCACGACGCACAAGGACGCGTCGAGCGGCATTTCGTCATCCTGTGCTTTGCCGCGCGCTGGCTTTCGGGCGAACCGGTCCTCAACGAGGAGCTCGACGACGCGCGCTGGCTCGATCCGGCAGAGCTGTCAGGCCTGCACACCACCGAGGGTCTGGCCGACATCGTCGCCGCGGCAGTCGAGCGGCTCACCCGGCCGGCCTGACCGCACGCCTTGCGATTGCCTCAGAGCGAGGGCATATCAGCCGGCACAATGGGCGGGCCTCGACACGTGAAAAAGCTGCTCACCACGCTAACGCTCCTATTCTGCTTGGCGCTGCCTGCGCGCACGCAGCCGGCGCCGGCCCTGTTCGACGGCGACCTGGCGCGGCTCGCCGAGATCATGGGCGCGCTGCATTATCTGCGCGCTATCTGCGGGCCCAAGGAAGGACAGAAATGGCGTAACGAGATGCAGGCGCTGATCGACGCCGAGGCGCCCGACGGCGAGCGGCGGCGCAAGATCGTGGCTGGCTTCAATCGTGGTTACCGGGGTTTTCAACAGACTTATCGCACCTGCACGCCGGCCGCCGACCTCGCCATTCGCCGCTATCTCGACGAAGGTGCCAAGATCGCCCGTGAAATCACGGCGCGATACGCAAATTAGACGCCTGTTTTGGTCCCGCCGCTATTAACCTTTCTTTAGCTGTAGCCTTTCTGGCGTCCGCGCCCGTGCTAACGTCCTTGCGGGATTTGGGAATGGCGCCCGATCCAGGCGCCCTGGGGACGAAGGCCAATATGACGATAACAGAGCGATCCACGCAGGCGCGTGAGCCGGTGCCTGATCACGAGCAGAAACGCGTGGCCTTGGGCTACCTGCAGGAAGCCTGGGCCGAAGCGCGCCTGGACGGCATCGAGGGCGATTGCCTGGCGCAGGCCTGCCTGTTCGCCGCCTTCGCGGAATTCGTTACCACCTATGGCGAGGAAGCCGCCGCAACTTTCGCCGAAGGGCTCGGCGTACGCGTTCGCAACGGCGAATTTTCGCTTTACCGGTGCCGGCAATAGCTGCCAGCTGCGAACTGACCCTCTTTTCCAACGACGCGAAGCGTCAGCTTGGCCCTTGCAGGCCGAAATAACGCTCGAGTACGGCATCGACGTCGGCCAGATAGAACGGCTTCTTGAGGAAACCGAGCGCTCCCGCTAACCGGCGGCGGCGACCCGAGGCGACTTTTTGAGACGCCGAGGTCATCATCACGATTGCCACGTGCGGGTTCTCGCGCTTTATCCCCAATAAGATATCGGCGCCGTTGAGGCCCGGCATGTTGTAATCGAGGAACACCATGCCGAAGCCGCCGTTGCGCAATTGGTTGAGCGCGGCCGTACTATCCGAAGCCTCTTGGATATCCAGATCGAAGTGGCTGGCCTTCAGAATCTTTCGCACGATGCCGCGCAGCGCCTCGGATTCGTCCACGATCAAAACCCGGGTCGGCATTTTCGCGCGGATGCAGATCTCGACCAACTTTTGCGCATCGACGGGATTGGCGGGGACCGGCAGCACGCCGTCGGTTTTTTCGGGACGCGCACTGCCACGCGGAGCGCACACAAAAATCAGCGGCCCGGGCCGCTTGGCACGCGCGGCTTTGATGACGGATGCCTTGCCGATGTCGTCCAATTCCGCGTCCAGTACGCAAATATCCACACCCCCTCCGCTCAACGCGGCTTTGGCGGCGGCGGCAGTGCCTACCTCAAAATCGATCGGAACGGTCGCCTGCGATGCGCCTTCACGCCACAGGTCCTCATGTGGCGGCGCGGCCCCAACCAGTATCATTCGGAGCGAAACGAGATCGCCGCTCATGGAATCCCTGTCCTCCGGGTCCGGCTAAGCTTTGCCGAACGGGGGTGGCGCGTTACCGTTGATAAACACTCGTGAAACGTTTGCAATTCCACAGAATTAGTTTGAATTAAAAAGCCTGGGGAAAACTTTCGCCTTGTGAAAGCGTCATGCACTGGTACGCCTTGGTAGTCGCCACCAAAACGCGTCAACTCGCCAAGGTCTCCAAAAAGCGAACACGCTCGCCACGCGCCGGCGCTATTAGCTCGCCCTCCCACATCGTTTTGTGGCCCCGTATCAAGGTACCGACCGGCCATCCGGTAACCGTGACGCCGGCATAGGGCGTCCAACCGGCGCGCGAGGCGATCCAGCGGTCAGTGATGGTCTCGCGCCGTTTGAGATCGACCACCGTGAGGTCGGCGTCGTAGCCGACCGCGATGCGACCCTTGCCGGCGATGCCGAACAGCCGCGCCGGCCCTGCGCTGGTGAGGTCGACAAAGCGCAGGAGAGACAGCCGGCCGGCATTGACGTGGTCGAGCATGATTGGAACCAGCGTCTGCACGCCGGTCATTCCTGAATGGGTCTTCGGATATGGATGCGCCTTTTCCTCGCGCGTGTGTGGGGAGTGGTCGGAGCCGATGCTGTCGATGACGCCTTGCGCGATTCCGCGCCAGAGGCCGTCGCGATGGGCGGCGTCGCGGATCGGCGGATTAAGTTGGGCGAGCGTGCCGAGCCGCTCGTAGCATTCGGGCGCGGCGAGCGTGAGATGCGCGGGTGTGGCCTCCGCCGTCGCGACGTCCTTGTGCTGGCTAAGGAAGGCGGCCTCTTCCTTGGTGGTGACGTGCAGCACGTGCACGCGCTTTCCCGTCTCGCGCGCCAGCGCGATCAGGCGCTGCGTGCACATCAGCGCGGCGGCGGCGTCGCGCCAGACCGGATGCGAACGCGGATCGCCTTCGACGCGTAGGTTCATCCGTTCGCGCAGCCGATACTCGTCCTCAGAATGGAAAGCGGCGCGGCGGCGGATGCCATTAAGCACCGCACGCACGCCCTCGTCGTCTTCGATCAGCAGCGAACCGGTGGAGGAGCCCATGAACACTTTCACCGCGCACACGCCCGGCAGCATTTCCAGTTCGCCTAAGTTCTTGGTGTTCTCGCGGGTGGCGCCGACATAAAAGGCGAAGTCGCAATGCATGCGATGATGGCCGCACTTGACCTTGTCGGCAATCGCCGCCTCAGTGGTGGTGGTGGGGTCGGTGTTCGGCATCTCGAAAACGGCGGTAACGCCGCCGAGCACGGCGCCGCGCGAGCCGGATTCGAGATCCTCTTTGTGGGTGAGGCCGGGCTCGCGGAA
>DAIMKK010000127.1:0-1410 GCA_036721745.1 Pseudolabrys sp.
AGCTCCAGCCCGCCGCCGACCACCGCGCCATGCAGCACCGCGACCGTCGGCACCTTGCCAAACTGGATCTTGTCGAAGGCGCGGTGCCACAGCCCGGAATGGGCAATGCCTTGTTTGATGTCGCGTTCTTCCAGTTCGCTCAGGTCGAGACCGGCGGAAAAATGCTCACCTTCGCCGGCGAGCAGCACGGCACCGACGTCGGCCGGCAGCGAGGTGAAGAAAGTCTCGATGCCGATGATGCTCTCGTCGTCCAGCGCGTTGCGCTTGTGCGGCCGCTTGAGCCACAAGATGGCGACCGCGCCCTGCCGCTCCGCGTGCAGCGAGGCGGGGAGAGTGGGTAGCGAGTTATCGGCGGGATTACTCATGAAGCGATGATCGCATCGGCAGCTACAACTTCGACCCCGGACGTTGCGAAACTCCCGCGGGTTTCGGCCATGGAACCATTGATGTCAATGCCGCGGCAAGCATCCTGGGCCACCACCGCCTCGAATCCTTCGCGGCGCGCATCCTCGGCGGAATAGCGGACGCAGAAATCGAATGCCAGGCCGGCGAGCACGACGCGCTTCAAGCCACGCTCGCGCAGATAGCCGCTCAATCCGGTCGGAGTTTTGTGGTCGTTTTCGTAGAATGCGGAATAGGAATCGATTGCCGGGCGGAAGCCTTTTCGGAGCACCAGCTCGGCGTGCGGGATTCGTAGGTCCTTGTGAAAATCCGCGCCCGCCGTCCCCTGAATGCAGTGATCGGGCCACAGCACTTGCGGGCCGTATGCGACGGTAATCGTTCCGAACGGTGCTTTGCCCGGGTGCGCCGACGCAAACGAGTTATGTCCGCGCGGATGCCAGTCTTGCGTCAGCACCACGTGCGAAAATCGCTGCGCCAAGCGGTTGATCAGAGGCACCACGTGGTCACCTTGCGGGACGGCGAGAGCACCGCCTGGACAGAAGTCGTTCTGCATATCGACCACGAGCAGGACGTCGTGCTCGCCAATCGTGTGATTTACGGCCATGACCGCCTCCTCCACGTCCGCAGCCACGGGATAACGATCCACATTTGACCCTGTCCGTGGCGGGCCGTAAATACGGACCCGCAACCGGGAAGCAGTATCGCATGGCGCGTATTTCGTCGCTCGCCGAAGCCATCCAATCCGTTGTTCGCGACGGCGACACGGTTGCGCTGGAAGGCTTCACCCACCTTATTCCGCATGCTGCCGGCCACGAAATCATCCGCCAGGGCCGCAAACGCCTCACTTTGATCCGCATGACGCCGGACCTGATCTACGACCAACTCATCGGCATGGGTTGCGTCGACAAGCTCATTTTCTCCTGGGGCGGCAATCCGGGCGTCGGCTCGCTCTATCGCTTCCGCGACGCGGTCGAGAATGGCTGGCCGCACAAGCTGGAAGTCGAGGAG
>DAIMKK010000127.1:1420-7393 GCA_036721745.1 Pseudolabrys sp.
GCCATGGCCAATGCCTATGAAGCTGGCGCGGCCGGGCTGCCTTGCGCTATTTTCCGCGGCTATATCGGCGGCGACCTGCCGAAGGTGAATGCCAAGATCAAGCGCGTGACTTGCCCGTTCACCGGCGAGGAACTGGCGGCGATCCCGGCGCACCGGCCGGACGTGGCGGTGATCCATGCCCAGCGCGCCGACAGAGCCGGCAACGTGCTGATCGAAGGCGTGCTCGGCGTGCAGAAGGAAGCCGTGCTGGCGGCGAAACGCTCGGTGGTGACGGTGGAGGAGATCGTCGACGATTTGGGCGAGCGCAGCCTCAACGCGGTGGTGCTGCCGCATTGGACCGTCGGCCACGTGGTCGAGGTGCCGGGCGGCGCGTTTCCTTCTTTTGCGCAGGGCTATTACAAGCGCAACAACGCCTTCTATAAGGAATGGGACGCGATCGCGAAGGAACGCGATTCATTCCTGGCCTGGATGAAAACCAACGTGCTGGAGAAAGGCCCCGAGGCTTTCGCCCAATACGCGCGCAAACATCGTGCGGCGGCGGAGTAAATATCATGGCCGAATACAAGCCGAGAGAGATGATGACAATCGCGGCGGCGCGCGCGCTGAAGAACGACGACATCTGTTTCGTCGGCATCGGCCAGCCGTCGGCCGCCTGCAACCTCGCGCGCCTGACGCATGCGCCGGATATCACGTTGATCTACGAATCCGGCACGCTCGCCACCAAGCCGAACATCTTGCCGCTCTCGATCGGCGACGGCGAATTATGCGAGACCGCGCTTACCACGGTGCCGGTGCCGGAAATGTTCCGCTACTGGCTGCAGGGCGGCCGCATCAAGATCGGTTTCCTTGGCGGCGCGCAGATCGATAAATACGCCAATCTCAATACCACGGTGGTCGGCTCTTACGACGAACCGAAGGTGCGGCTGCCCGGCGGCGGCGGCGCGCCGGAAATCGCCACCAGTTGCGGCGAGATTTTCATCATCATGGCGCAGGGCAAGCGCAGCTTCGTGGACAAACTGGATTTCGTCACCTCGATCGGGCATGTCACCGGCGGCGACAGCCGCGCCAGACTCGGCGTGAAGACCAAAGGCCCGACCAAGCTGATCACCGATCTGGCGATGTTCGAGCCTGATCCCGAGACCAAAGAAATGACCGTCGTCTCGATCCATCCGGGCGTCACCCGCGAGCAGATCCAGGAGAATGCCGGTTGGAAGATCGCTTTTGCGGCACAAGTGGCGGAGACGCCGCCGCCGACGCCACGCGAGCTTGAGGTGCTGCGCGACCTCCACGCCCGTACCGACCGCGCGCATTCCGAGGCAGCGTGATGGCAAGTCGTGAGGCTTTTCTTTGCGATGCGGTGCGTACCCCGATCGGGCGCTACGGCGGCGCGCTCGCCAAAGTGCGCACCGACGATCTTGCCGCTACGCCGATCAAGGCGCTAATGGCGCGCAATCCGAAAGTCGATTGGGAAAAGCTTGAAGAAGTCTATTTAGGCTGCGCCAACCAGGCCGGCGAGGACAACCGCAACGTGGCGCGCATGGCGCTTCTGCTGGCCGGCCTGCCGGCCAGCGTGCCGGGCATTACACTCAACCGGCTCTGCGCCTCGGGGCTGGAAGCGGTCGGCACCGCGGCGCGTGCCATCCGCGCCGGCGAGATGGAATTCGCCATCGCCGGCGGTGTCGAATCGATGACGCGGGCGCCCTTTGTGCAGGGCAAGGCGCAGGAAGCCTTCGCGCGCGCGGCTGATATCTACGACACGACCATTGGCTGGCGCTTCATCAATCCGCTGATGAAAAGCCAATACGGCGTCGATTCCATGCCGGAAACCGGCGAGAACGTCGCCGAGGAATTCCAGATCACCCGCGCCGACCAGGATGCTTTCGCGTTGCGCTCGCAGCAGCGCGCCGCCAAGGCGGCCGCGTCGGGCTATTTCGCCCAGGAGATCGTCGCGGTCGAGATCGCCGGCCGCAAAGGCGAGACCGTCAAGGTCGACAGAGACGAACATCCGCGCGAGACCACGCTCGAGCAACTCGCTAAGCTCAAGCCGTTCGTGCGCAATCCGGGCACCATCACCGCCGGCAATGCTTCCGGCGTCAATGACGGCTCAGCCGCGCTCATCGTCGCCTCGGAAGCCGCGGTGAAAGCGCATGGTTTGACGCCGCGGGCGCGCATTCTCGGCATGGCCTCGGCGGCGGTGCCGCCGCGCATCATGGGCATCGGCCCGGTGCCGTCGACGCGCAAGCTGATGGCGCGGCTCGGCCACAAGATCGGCGACTATGACGTGATCGAGCTCAACGAAGCCTTCGCCTCGCAGTCGCTTGCCTGCCTGCGCCAGCTTGGGCTTCCCGACGATGCGCCGCAGGTCAATCCGCACGGCGGGGCGATCGCGCTCGGCCATCCGCTCGGCATGTCGGGCGCGCGGCTGGCATTGACGGCGGTGCACGGTTTGGAAGAAAACGGCGGCAAGCGCGCGCTTGCCACCATGTGCGTCGGCGTCGGACAAGGCGTGTCGCTGGCGCTGGAACGGGTTTCCTAAAGAGGACAAAAACAATGTCGCTGGTCTATCCCAAGGAAAGCTTGAGCGTTTACCCCAAGCATCTGTCGCCGGAATACAAGAGCACGGTGAAGCGCTCGCCGTCGAAGCCGCTGATCATCGTGCCGCACACGCTGTCCGAGCTGACCGGGCCCGCCTTC
The DNA here is from genome assembly GCA_036721745.1 of Pseudolabrys sp. Taxonomy (GTDB): domain Bacteria; phylum Pseudomonadota; class Alphaproteobacteria; order Rhizobiales; family Xanthobacteraceae; genus Pseudolabrys. The sequence goes on from DAIMKK010000127.1 coordinate 4,115, forward strand.
GGCCATGACGCGATCCAGGAGGGCGACAACGATCTGACCAAGCAGCACAAGGGTGAGCCCTTGGGCGAACGCATCATCGTGCATGGCCACGTTTACGATGAGGACAGACGCGCGGTGCCGGAGACGCTGGTGGAAATCTGGCAGGCCAATGCCTGCGGCCGTTACGTGCACAATGTCGATCAGCACCCGGCGCCGCTCGATCCGAATTTCACCGGTGCAGGCCGCACCCTCTCCGACAAGAATGGCTATTACAAATTCATCACGGTGAAGCCTGGCGCTTACCCGTGGGGCAATCACCGCAATGCCTGGCGGCCGAACCACATCCACTTCTCGGTGTTCGGACAGGCGTTCGTGACCCGGCTGGTGACGCAGATGTATTTCCCGGGCGATCCGTTGTTCCCGTTCGACCCGATTTTCAATTCGGTGACCGACGAGAAGGCCCGCCTGCGCATGGTCTCCAGCTTCGATCTGGAAAACACGGTTCCCGATTGGGCGCTCTGCTTCCGCTTCAATATCGTACTGCGCGGCCGCGAACAGACCCCAACGCATACGGAAAAACACTAATGGGGACCTCGAATAATTGCCGTAGCTGGCAATCGCGGACGTCTTTGGGGTGAACAGCATAGAATCGAAACGAGAACAAAGCGGAATCATTCGCGAGTAAATTCGAGGTGCCTGACGATCGGCGGCAATTATTCGAGGTCCCCTAATGTCTGAAATTACTCCCTCACAAACCGTCGGCCCGTTCTTCGCCTATGGCCTCTCGCCGCACAATCGCTGCGACTGGAAGCCGAGCCCGATCTACGATTGGAAGGAAACCATCGGCGCCAATTTGATCACGCCGGACGCGACGGGAACGAAAGTCCACATCGAGGGCAGTGTACTCGACGGCGACGGCAAGCCGATCAACGACGCCATGATCGAGATCTGGCAGGCCGACAGCCAAGGCCGCTACGCCCATGCGCGCGGCGAGAAGCCGCGCCCGAACGCCAAGTTCACCGGCTTCGGCCGCTCGGCCACCGATAAGCAGGGCGTCTACAGCTTCGACACCATCAAGCCCGGTTCGGTGCCGGGGCTCGAGGGCAAGCCGCAGGCGCCGCATATCGTGGTCTGCATCTTCTCGCGCGGCATGTTGCGGCAGATTTACACGCGGCTCTATTTCTCCGACGAGGCGGCAAACGGCGCCGATCCGATCCTGGCGCTGGTGCCGGCGGACCGCCGTGCCACCCTTATTGCCCACAAGCAGCCCGGCAGCGGCCAGAGTGTCTATCGTTTCGACATCCGCGTGCAGGGTGAGAGCGAGACGGTTTTCTTCGATATCTGAAGGTGTTATCGGCGCGGCGGGCGGTGCCCACCGCCGCCCACATTATTGCCTGTAATGTAGGATATTGCCCATAATTATGCATCGAAGAAAAAAGTTGTGATTCTATAGAATTTAAAAGAGAGCAATAATGGCCATTTCTATGAGTGGGTAGCGCCCACCCATCCTGCCCATCTTTTCAAATATCGTTTTGCAATTGACGAATGCATTTGGACTTGGTTCCCTTGGCGGCGAGCCGGCCGATGAGAGCTGGCCACAAGGAAACGCCGCTATGAACGATCAGATCCTGCAAGAGATCAGCGAATTCTGCCGCCAGCGCGGGCTCGCCGAATCCACCTTCGGCCGCCGAGCAGTGAACGACGGCAAGCTCGCCAACCGCCTGCGCAATGGCGGCCGCATCACCACCGATACACTCGAGCGCATCCGCAGCTTCATGGCGCGCAACGTCGATGCCGCACCGGCGCGCCGCCGCGTGCTGTTCGACGCGAGCCCGCCCGCGGCCTTGCCCGTGGTCACGCCGCCGGCGCCGCCGGTCGCCTCCGGGCAGGCGGCCAACGACCCGCAACGCAATTTCCGCTTCTTCGACAACCGGCAGAAATATCTGCTGTTCGTGAACACCTGCAGCGAAAAATGGGAAATCGCCAATCGCGTCGGCATGGAGCTCGCCAACATCCATCCGCGCCCGCCGGCGGTGCGCGTGTTCGACGCCGGTCTCGGCGACGGCACCGTGCTGGCGCGCGTGATGCGCAATATGCACGACCGCTTTCCGACCATGCCGTTCTATATCGTCGGCAAGGAAATCAGCCTCGAAGACATCCGCCTCACGCTGCACAAGATGGCCGACCGCTTCGTCGAGCATCCCTCGACCGTGCTGGTGCTGACCAACCTCGCCTATGCCGAAGCGCCCTGGCTGGCGGTGAAGTCGCTGTCCGCCGCCACCAGCTTGGTGTGGAAAGAGATGGCGATGGACGGCAACACTGCGCATTCATTCGAGCAGCAGATCACCGCGCTCGAGCCGTTTTTGGCCGAGAACTGGAAGGCGCGCGTATCGGCCAAAAGCGGCAATCCGGTCTATGAGCGCCCGGTCATTTTGGTGATTTACCGCAACGACCACAAATTCCTGCTCGACCAGATCGTGCCGAAGCCCGGCGGCACCGTTGCCGACTATGACCTGGTCATCGCCTCGCAGCCCTATCGGGCGCGCGCCTCGCTCGAGTTCAAGACGAGGCGCGTGCTGGCGCCGCTCGCCCGCGCGCTCGGCCCGGGCGGCCGCATGATCGCAATCCATTCCTACGGCCGCGATCCCGGCATGGAGATCATCCATAAAGTCTGGCCGAACGATAATCCGTTCACGCACAGCCGCCACGACCTACTCAAGGAAGTGAAGCACGAGCTGGGCAGCGCCGGCCGCGATCTCAATTTCAACGCCTATTCCGATCAGCGCTCGCTGTTCCGCTACGAGATGCACACGCTGCCGTCGGAAATCTCCTCCTCGATCGGCACCTCCACGCTGCTCGCCGCCTGGAACGCGGCGATCTATGTGGCGCAGATCGAGGACGACCGCCTGTCGGACGTCAACAGCGACCGCCGCTACATCGAGGCGACCCGCGAAGTGCTGCAGGAGCACGGCGGTCTGTGGTTTTTCGACGAGTCCTTCGTCATCTCGCGGCGGCGGGAGTAGGGACGTGATGCCGGAATTCGCGCGAAACTTTTCGCTGGAGGCGACTCGCCCGGATGCCAACGAGATTGCCGCGCTCGCCGCCATTTTGCCGCCGGGCACCCAGGTTTATCTGACCGCGGTGCCGTCGGTCGCGCCGGACGCATTGGTGGCGGCGGCGGCCGGCTTGCGCAAAGCCGGGCTGGAGCCGGTCGCCCATATCGCCGCCCGGCGGCTCGCCAGCGCCGTGCAGTTGAGCGAGCTGCTGGCCGGCCTGCGCGCCGAGGCCGACATGCGCCGT
>DAIMKK010000128.1:0-7342 GCA_036721745.1 Pseudolabrys sp.
GATAGGTGCCGCACCGACAGATGTTGGTCATCGCCTCATCGATGTCCTTGTCGGTCGGCCTAGAGTTCTTCTTCAGCAGCGCCGCGGCGGCCATGATCTGCCCGGACTGGCAATAGCCGCATTGCGGCACGTCGACCGCGGCCCACGCTTTCTGCACGGGATGCGACGAACTAACCGACAGGCCTTCGATAGTGACGATTTTATCGGTGGCCTTCACGTCGCCCACCGGGATCGAGCAGGAACGCTTCACCTCTCCGTTAATGTGAACCGAACAGGCGCCGCATTGTGCGATACCGCAGCCGTATTTCGTTCCGGTCAGACCGACATGCTCCCGTATTACCCACAGGAGCGGCGTGTCGGCCTCGACCCGCACGCTGCGTATCTTCCCATTGACATTGAGTTTTGCCATGAGTTTCCTCCTATTTCCCGAAGCATAGCGGTAGGGCAAAGCCTTGCCTACGGGGCGCCCGGCGCGGACGGAAAACGGCGCTGCGCGCTGATCGCACCCTTTTTTGACCAAGGTTTGCGAGCGAATGGATTGGACCGGCCAAAACTGAAATCATCGCAAGATGAAGGTTTTCGGTCCACACAACCGAGTTGTGCTAAATCCGGAAAATCGTCAGTCATTTGGCTAATTCGGCACAGCCGGTGCGCAATGCTGCGCGAACGAGCAGCAGCTGCGCAGTCCGACCTTTCCGCTTATGGCCGCACCGCCGGGGTCTCAACTTTCAGTCCCCGCGCGCGCCATTTCAGGAACAGTTCCAGAGACACATGCTCCGGCGCGCCATAGGCAAAGGGCTCCGCGCGCATGCCGATAAAGCAATTGCGCAGCCGGCGTTGTAATGAGCCGAGGCTTTGCCACTCCAGCCGGTAGAGCGGGTAACCGGTCGGGTGGCCCTGCGGGATCAGGCTGCCGGCCAGGTGCTTGCCCCAGTTGTCGTCGTGGCATTGCGCGCAACTGAGGTTGATTTGGCCCTGGCGCTCGAAAAACAGCTTGCGTCCCGCTTCGATGAACGGCTTGAGCCGTTCATCATGGCTTTCTTCAATCGGTATGCCGCGAGATTGCCGTCCGACATAGGCTGTCAGCGCCAGCATATCCTTGCTCTCGAGTTGGAACGGCGTCGCTTTCTGGTGTTCGGTGCGGCAGATATTGATGCGCTGTTCGAGATCGATGGGACTTTTCTGCGCAGCGTCGTAAGCGGGATAGCGCGCGGCGACGCCCTTCATGCTGTCGCTGGCCTGCCCGTGGCAGTCCGAGCATGCGAGATTGGCGGCGCCGGCCTTGGTAATCCACAGCGCTTCGCCATCCAACACCCAGAGCGTTGCGGGATTTATGGCATCGTCGTCTTGCATCGCCTTGGTGTCGCGGCCGAGATCGGCGTAGCCGGAGCGCCGCTCGGAGAGCGGAACTCCAGCGCGTGTGGAGAGCACGGCCGTGGCGATAAAGCCTATCGAGATCGCGATACCCGCCAGCCACCGCAATTGGCTCGTATACCCGTTCATTCGACGACGATCTTCGCGGACGCCGTCTCGTTGAACCCGTTGTCGCCGGTCCATTTGAACGCGATCGTGCCACTCCCGGTCGCAACCGTGAAGAAGGTGATGAATGGGTTCGCCGAAATTGCGGGGGAGAGATCGGCGCGGAAAATCTCCTCGCCATTATAGGTGCAGACGAGGTCGGTAATTATGTTGCGCGGGATGGGTTGGCCGACGTCGTTACGGCGAAAACCAGTCTCCATGATGTGCGAGATCAGCGTCTTGATCTCAATGACTTGGCCGCGCTTGGCGGTCTTCGGAACGTTGATGAGTGCGCGTGCCATCACAGTTGCTCCAGGCAAGCGGCAAGAGTCACCACCACGTCGGCCGAATCGGACCAGAACGAGCCATCGCTCATCTCGGCGATCGCGACGACCGTTTGGGTATCGGCAAGGCGAAAGCGGGTCGAGATCTTGGCCCGTCCCACGCGAGGCCCGATATAGACGCTGATGACGTTAGGCTGCGGGTTTAGCTGGTTGAAGACATGGATCGCTTTGACGTAGTCCTTCGGCGTCATCGGGCTCTCGACCTCGATCGTCAGAGACACTGTATTGCCATTCTCGACCAACGGTGGAACGTCGATGTGCACCTTGCCCTTCTTCACCGCTGCTTCGCCAACCACGTTGCGGATCGCGGCCTTCATCGACGCAGGGGTTGCGGGCGAAGGCTCGATGCGGATCACCGAGACGATGCCCGCACCGGCGATGGCGCCGAGCAGTTTGCGTCGCGACGTTCTCTTGATTGCATCCCACATCGTATCTCTCGTGTTGTCCTACTCCCGCAATGTCGTCAGGAACGCGACGACATCTTCGATCTGTTCTGCTGTCAAAACCGGCTTCCCGCGAAAAGACGGGGCAACCCGGTTGAGTCCATCGATTACATAATATGGTGGCATGATCGTGTCAGGGTTTAATTTGCGGGCATCGACGATACGCAGACGCAACTGGCCTTCGGACCCACGAGCGCCGACGCCTCTCAAATCAGGCGCCAGGTCGCCTTGAAACCGCTCTTTTGGGAACGGGCCCGAATGGCACAGCAAGCAGAGCCCGATCTGGCGCGTTGTGACGATTGTCCGGCCGCGTCCGGGATCGCCCCTGGCCCCCGTCAGTGACGCCGGAATTGCGTCGCCGACGATCACGTAGGACCGCAGTGCTTCGCCCGCATGGCTTGGCGCGCAGTACAGGGCGACGGCCGCAAGCGTCGTCAATGTCAGCGCCCTCATCCGAACACCTCGCCGGTGATCGACTGGTACCAGGCGCCGGCTTGCTCAGCTTCAGTCCGGCGCACCATAGAGGATGCGGCAAGCGGGCTGACGATCGCGCCGCCTTCGACTTCGTTGTACTGACCGGCGATGGGCCGAAAGGTTCCTCGTTGCGAGATGGCATAGTCGGGCGCGATCAAGCTGTAGCATGAGCTGGTCAAGGTTGGCGTGGCAGGCAGTTCACCCGCGATCAACCTGGCGATCGCCGCGGCGCAGATTTTCGCCTGCGAATTGGCCGCCGAGGCTGAGCGCGGCATGGCCCCGGCAATGGCCGCATCGCCGATGACGTGTATATTCGGTTGCAGCTTGGACGCAAACGACACCGGATCAACCGGACACCAGCCGGTGCGGTCGGCGACGCCGGCCATCTCCGCCACGCGCCCTGCCTTCTGCGGCGGAATGATGTTGGCCACAGCGACTTTGTACTTGTCGAAATCTGTGACAAGCGTCCGGCTTGCCACGTCGACGGACGTGAGCGATCCACCGTCCGATATCGACACCCATTCGATCAGCCCAGGGTAAAGCTCCTTCCAGGCGCTCTCGAACAGCCGCTGCATGGTGAAGCTGTCCTTGGCGTCGAGCACGATCACCTTGGAACGCGGTTTCTTGGTCTTGAGATAATGCGCGATCAGGCTCGCGCGCTCATAGGGCGCTGGCGGGCAGCGCGTGGGATTGACCGGCACGGAGATAACAACCGTGCCGCCATCGTCCATCGCCTCAATCTGTCGTCGCAGTAGCGCGATCTGCTGTCCGCCCTTCCATGCGTGAGGAATGATGGCAGCGGCGGCCTCGCCGTAGCCTTGAATCGCGTCCCAGCGGAAGTCGATGCCCGGCGCGATCACAAGCCGGTCATATGGGAGCTTCGATCCGTCGGCGAGCGTCACCGATCGCGCATGTGGATCAACCGCCGTCGCGGCCGACAAGGCGAGTATGATGCCGTCTCGCTGGACCGCCGCATATTCGAATTGCTGAAGCTTCAGCGCCCGCAGACCGGCGATCACCGCATTGCTCATGGGAGGTGCGGTGTATACCGCATTGGCCTCGACCATGGTCACCGCGAGGTGCGGAGCGGCTTTCTTGAGCGCACGCGCGCAGGTCGCGCCTGCAAATCCGCCGCCAATCACGATCACATGCGGACCCGCTCCCTGGGAGAGCAGAGGCGAAGGGAATATCGCGGCCGAAACGCCGGCCGCCGCCGCAGTATTCAAGAATTGGCGACGATTTGTGCGGGTTCCCGTCATCTCGGATTCCGCTTGGACCGCAAATCCATCGGGCTCGGATGAATCCAAAACCGATGGCACCCCGACGGGCCAAACCATTGCGTCCGCTCAGATCAAGGGCGGCGGCGCACGCCGCCGCTCTGATGTATCACACCAGGACAAGGCCGTGGTCTCTTAGCGGGAAGGTTCGATACCGCTTGCCGGTGGCCGCCGCGATGGCGTTGAGCACCGCTGGCGCTGCAACACAGATCGTCGGCTCGCCCACACCGCCCCAGAACCCGCCCGACGGCATGATGATGGTCTCGACCTTCGGCATCTCCTTAATGCGCATCATATCGTAGGTGTCGAAATTCTCCTGCTCGATCCGACCATCCTTGACTGTGCAGCCCCCGAAGAACAGCCCGGTCAAGCCATACACAAATGAACCCGCGACCTGTCGCTCAATTTGAGCAGGATTCACCGCGTATCCGGGATCAGTAGCGGCGACGATGCGATGGACCCTCACCTTGTTGCCGTCAACCGAAACCTCGGCACAGCCGGCAACGTAGCTTCCGAATACCATCGCCTGCGCGAGACCACGGTGGATTCCGGCCGTCGCCGGCTTGCCCCAATCGGCCTTCTCCGCGACCGCATTGAGTACAGCTAGATGCTTCGGATGCTTTCCCATCAGCTTGCGCCGGAACTCGAGCGCATCCATGCCCACTTCCTTGGCAAGCTCGTCCATAAAGCATTCGATATAGATGGCGTTGTGATTGATGTTCACCCCGCGCCAGAATGCCGGGCGGATATGCGGGTTGCGCATCGAATGGTCCACCAGGATGTTCGGGATCGAATAGCCGAACGCCGCCTCCGCTCCGCCGGGATAAAAGCCCGAGAAAGTTGCTGGATCTCGGCCTTCTTGCATTCGGGCCGGAGCCACGGTGGCGAGAATTGACTGACCCGAAATCCGGTAATGGATGGCGGTCAAGTTATTGTCCGCGTCAAAGCCGGCAACAATCTTGCATTGTGTGACCGGGTGGTACCAGCCTTGCGTCATATCCTCTTCGCGAGACCAGAGGAGCTTCACGGGTGTGCCAGGAACTTCTTTGGCGATAAGAACCACCTGGCGCACGTAGTCGTGCGATGTTGAACGGCGGCCAAATCCGCCGCCAAGGAAGGTCTTGTAGACTTCGCACTTCGGCAACGGCAAACCACTCGCCTCCGACGTCGTTGCGAGTGCGGCTTCGCCGTTCTGCGTCGAGCACCATACCTCGCACTTGTCGGCCGTATATCGCGCGGTGGCGTTCATCGGCTCCATGGTCGCGTGGTTCTGATAAGGATAGCTGTAGACCGCTTCGACCTTCTTGGCTGCGCTCGCAAGCGCGGCTTTCACATCCCCGCTCTTGTTGCCAACGAGTGCCTCGTCGACGTCGAGCCCTTCCTTCAGCCAGGCGGCTATTGATGCGCTCGAAACCTTGGCATTGTCGCCCTCATCCCACACGATTGGCAGAGCATCGAGGGCTGTCTTCGCGCGCCACCAACTGTCCGCGACGACAGCGACTGCATAGCCCTCAACCTGGACGACCTTTTTCACTCCTGCACGGCTTGTGATCTTGGCGGCATCGAAGCTCTTCACTTTACCGCCCACGACCGGGCATGCCTTGATTGCGGCGTAGAGCATTCCAGGCAGCCTGATGTCGATTCCGTAAACCGCTTTGCCCTGAGTCTTGTCGGGGGTGTCCAGGCGCTTCACGCCCTTGCCGATGATTTTCCAGTCCTTCGGATCCTTGAGCGCGATGTCTTTCGGCGGCTCGATCTTAGCAGCCGCATTCGCCACTTGGCCGTAGGTTGTGCGCCGGTTCGAAGCCTTATGCGTGATGACGCTATTAGCCGCGACGCACTCCGATGCAGGAACTTTCCAGGTGTCGGCAGCGGCCTGAACCAGCATCATGCGTGCGGCCGCACCACCCTTGCGCACGAGTTGGTTCGACGAGCGAATACCCTGGCTTCCGGCGGTGAAGAAATCTCCCCATACACGCTTGCGGGCAACATTCTGTCCGGGCGTTGGAAACTCATAGGTCACCTTCGACCAATCGCATTCCAGTTCCTCGGCAACCATCTGGGCAAGGCCCGTCATGGTTCCCTGTCCCATCTCGGATCGCGCGATCCGAATGACGACAATTTCGTCGGGCCGGATCACGACCCAGGCGTTCACTTCGGGTGCGGCTTCGGCTGATGCGGCATCACCGCCGAAGGGAATATGGAATCCGACCGATAGGCCGCCCATAGCCGCGGCGGATCCAACAAGGAAGGAGCGGCGATCGAATTTCGGGATGTAATTCATGTCTTCCTCCCCTCACGCCTTGGCCGCGACTGCATGAATCGCTGCGCGAATCTGCTGGTACGTGCCGCAGCGACAAATATTTGTGATCTCACCATCGATATCAGCGTCAGTCGGTTTCGGCTTTCCTTTTAGGAGCGCGACCACGGCCATGATCATGCCGCTCTGACAATAGCCACACTGCGGCACGTCATGATCGATCCATGCTTGCTGCACTTTGTGCAGCACTCCATTATTGGCCAGTCCCTCAATCGTCGTGATGTTTTTGCCCGCGGCATCGCTTACCTGAACCGAGCAAGAGCGTGTGGGGACGCCATCGATATGAACGGTGCAAGCGCCGCATTGCGCGATACCGCAGCCGTATTTTGTGCCGGTCATGCCGATCGTGTCCCGGATGACCCATAGCAACGGGGTATCCGGCTCGACGTCGACGTTGTGCGATTTTCCATTGATGGTGAGACTGAGCATTCTGCGTACCTCTCGGATATTCAAGCTCTTCAACCGTTAGTGTAGGCCGCCGAAACTCGAATGCACAAAGCCTAAGTGGACTGCTCGAAATCAATAATTGATGAGCGGAAATATTTCAGTCGCCACCCGAGGACCATTAGCTCAGGCCTTTATGACGTTAGGCCACTGGGCGGGCAGCTCTCAGGCAGACGAACCTGTTCATTTTGTAGGCATATATATCGCAGTGCAACAAACAGCTGCTTGTTGAGCTCGTTCCCGGATCAAACTCAGCATGTGCTGGAGTTTAGGCTAGATGATGTCGCAAGACCCCGATTGCACCCACCGGGTCAAATGAGCGGGCCTGCTGGAAGCCTGCCTCCTGGATTGACAGAACTTTCCCGGGATCAATTCTGGAAAGGCGTAGACGATAGTAGAAAGGTCTTGGTGTCGGGACTATCTCGGTTTGACAACACAGAAAAATGCCTTTAGCGCCCGTGAGCGTGAGAAGTTTGACACTGATGCCTCAAGCCGGCTCTTCGGCACATCGGGCCGACGTGT
>DAIMKK010000129.1:0-6808 GCA_036721745.1 Pseudolabrys sp.
TTCCTAAACACGATTCCTCCTCGTCGCACCAACTCTACCGGCCCTGCACCCAGCGCCGGTAGGCAGTAATCCATTCGGCGCCTGACGGTGGTTGCAAGGGAAGTGGTAAATCGGTCAGACCGATGCGTTGCTGTTCGCCGCCGTAGCCGCAGCCGACTTACGAGGCCGGCGTCGGGGGCCTTCGTCCGTTACCATTATTCAAAGCGACGTCGATCGCGTGCTCCAGCGCGGACAGTTCGAACGGCTTGCGCAAGATGTCGAAGTGACCGTCGGCGGCTTGCGCGGCGTCACTGAAGCCGCTGGTGAGCAGTACCGGAATCTCCGGAAACCGCTCTTTGCAGATTTGCGCGAGGCCGAGGCCGTTGATCGCGCCCGGCATAACGATGTCGGAAAACAACAGATCGACCCCGATGCCCTGTTGCAAATGGCGTAGCGCCTCGGCGGCATTTTCCGCCCGCACCACGCGGTAGCCGAGCTGTTCGAGCAGCGACGACGTTACCTCGGCGACGTCGCGGCTATCCTCCACCACCAGCACGGTGCCCTGGACCGGACCTTCGTTCGTCCCCGTCGCTTCGCCGGCGCCCGCCGCTGCGGCGTTGGTGCTACGCGGCAGATAAATCGTGACCACGGTGCCGCGGCCGGGCTCGCTGCTCAAGGTTACTGCGCCGCCCGACTGGTTGGCGAAGCCGTGCACTTGCGACAGGCCGAGCCCGGTGCCTTTGCCGACCGGCTTGGTGGTGAAGAACGGCTCGAACACACGTTGCAGGACTTCCGGCGGCATGCCGCTGCCGGTATCGATGATGGCAAGCGCGACGAATTCGCCTTCCAGCGCACCCGCCGCCGAGCCCGGTTTGAGCACCACGTTGCGCGCCGACAACGTGATCGTGCCGCCATCCGGCATAGCGTCGCGCGCGTTGACCGCGATATTGACCAGCGCCAGCTCAAGTTCGCCGAGATCGACCTCGACCGGCCAGATCTTATCCTCGATGTCACAGATCAATTGAATATTACCGCGCAACGAGGGCACCAGCATGTCGCGCACCGAGTCGACGCGCTGGCGCAGATCGACCACTACCGGCATCAATTGCTGACGGCGGGAGAAGGCAAGCAATTGCCGGGTCAGCCTTTCGCCGCGATTGGCGGCGGCGCGGATCGCTTCCACCGCCTGCACATCTTTCTGCTCGCTCAGCCGGCTTTGCAGGATTTGCGCGTAGCCGGACACGATCATCAACAAATTGTTGAAGTCGTGGGCGATGCCGCCGGTAAGCTGGCCGAGCGCCTCCATCTTCTGTGCCTGCGCCACCTGTTCGCGGGCCTGCTCGAGCGCAATCTGCGCCTCGTGCTGGGTGGTGATGTCGCGCGTAAGCTTGGCGAAACCGATAAGCTCGCCAGCGTCGTTGCGGATGGCGTCCATTACCACGGTGGCATAAAATCGGCTGCCATCTTTACGCACCAGCCAGGTCTCTGCCTCGAACTGGTCCTCGCGCGCGGCGGTGACGAGCGCGTCATTCGCCATGTTGCCGGCACGAACCTCCTCGGGGAGAAAAATGCGGAAGTGACGGCCGATAATTTCATCTGCCTGGTAGCCTTTGAGGCGCTGGGCACCGTCGTTCCAGCTTCGCACGCGGCCTTGCACGTCAAGCATGTAGATCGCATAGTCGCGCGCGCCCCTGAGCAGCAGGCGATAATTTTGCTCGGAATCCTGCAGCGCGCGTTCCGCCTGCTTGCGCTCGGTCACGTCCAGGCAGATGCCGAGCATGCGGACCGCAGCACCGCTTTCGTCGCGGACTACCTCGCCGACACTGTGCAGATGACGGATGCTGCCGTCGGGACGAATAATGCGCTCTTCGTGGCTGAAATGCTTGCCTGATTTGAGAGCGGCGCTGATGCTTGCACGGACCTGCGGACGGTCATCGGGATGAATGAAACCGATAAATTCTTGCAGGGTGCCTTTGAACTGACCCGGCCGAAGTCCGTAGATTTCCAGCAGTTGGTCGGACCATGAAATCGTGTTTGCCAACACGTCCCATCGCCAGCTTCCGAGATTCGCCAGACGCTGAGCTTCCATGAGATGGATATTGGCGTCGGCGAGCGCTGCCGTGCGCTCCCTGACGCGCTGATCCAGATCAATTTGCGTGCGGCGCAGCTTGTCTTCGGTACGCCAGCGCATCGCCACATCGGCGCTCAGTGCCAGGCTCGGCACCGAGACGCTGATCATAAACGTCAGCAGAAGGACGAAGGATTCGTTGAGGCCGTAATTGCCGAACGGTCCAGCCTTCTCGATCGTGCTCCAGATCGCGAAACCGGTCAGGATCAGCCCGACTGTCGCGGTGTCGCGCGGTCCCCGCCGCAACGCTGCCCACACCAGCGGCAGGATCGCCAGGAAGCCGAGCGGGCTGGTGTATTCGGTACGCGGCAGCAAGGGACTGAACGCGATCAGGCCCACAGCAATCGCCGACAACAGCACCGCCGTCACCGCTCCCAATTCCCGAAGATTGAAGTTGCGCCATTCGGATTGCACCCACAACACGATCACCGGCGTCACCACCAGTGCGCCGGCGGCATCGCCCAGCCACCATGTGACCCAGATCGGGCTGAAATCCGCCCAGTTGGCGAGGCCCACAGTGCTCAGCGTCACCACGCCGATCGTGGCGCTGATGACGGTCGCAGGGCCGACTGAGACGAGGGCGAACTTGGCCACCCGCAACGGGCTTGTGAAGGTTTCACGCCCTCCCGACCAGCGCTCGATCAGGTAGCCGCCGGCGAGCGCTTCCAGCGTATTGCCCAATGCGATGAGCGCGGCTGTGGAGAGCGTGCCGGCGGTAGTGGCATTGGCCACGAAGGCGCCGACGAATATCGCCGGCCACATACGCAAGCCGCCTAGCAGCATCGCCGCCAGCGCCAGGCCGGTGGGCGGCCAGATCGGGCTTGCGCTTGGGTTAATCGAGGCAAGCTGCAAACCCAGCTTGGCCATTCCGTAATAGGCAAGTCCGACGACCAGCAACGCTGCCAGGTAGCGGCACTTGGCGCGCCACCCCGTAACAGATTCCCTGGCAGGGAACTCTTGCAATAGCGCCCCCTAGGATGCCCATTCGGCGCCGGACCGGCCGAGGACGGCCCATTGTAGCCCATCCGGCCGCCGAATCCCGGGCCCAATCCGTAACCAAAAGGTTAGCAGAAACAGGGCAAACATTTCCCGTTCTGCGCCCCATGCTTAGGCAAATTTTAAGTCGCAGCTTGTAGCTTCCAACCAGTAAATGCCCGTCAAGTAGAGTCTTGTGAGTACGCCAATGACCGAACCCCACCGCCCGAGGGTCAAATACGTCATCGGGCCCGATGGCAGTCCCCTTACGATCGCGGATTTGCCGCCGCCGTCAACTAAACGCTGGGTCATCCGCCGCAAGGCTGAGGTGGTCGCCGCGGTACGCGGCGGCCTTTTGTCGCTGGAAGAGGCCTGCGCGCGCTATACGCTGACGGTCGAGGAATTCCTGTCCTGGCAGTATTCCATCGACCAGCACGGCCTTGCCGGCTTGCGCACCACACGCATTCAGCAATACCGCCAGTAGTTCCCTCCCTCCCGCCTCTCGGCTAAGCCGCCGGTCCTCGTGGCCGGCGATTTCGTATGGGCGCGGGCGTGAGGCAAATTCCTATTACCGCCCCGGTCATTGCGACGATTTTCTGTTTTGCCGAATTAACCAGACGCTAACCATAAACTGGGCAAATCTTGCCGGATAAGGCGCGTGATCAGCGCCGCAAGCTTGGGACGGAACCCGGTGCAAGGTTTCTTCAATTTCGTGAAGTCGCTCGGTGCGGCGCGAATGGCGGCCATGGCGGCGATGACGCTGGCGCTGATCGGTTTCTTCTCTTTCCTGATGATCCAGATGACGACCCCGCAAATGGTGCCGTTATTTACCGATTTGTCGGCCGAGGACTCGGCCTCGATCATCAAGGATCTGGAGCGGCAGGCGATCGCCTACCAGCTCAAAAACGACGGCGCCATCGTGATGGTGCCAAAGGACAACGTCGCGCGGCTACGCATGAAGCTCGCCGAAAGCGGCCTGCCGAAAGGCGGCGGCGTCGGCTACGAGATTTTCGACAAATCGGACGCGCTCGGCTCCACGACCTTCGTCCAGAACATCAACCATCTGCGTGCGCTGGAAGGTGAACTCGCCCGTACCATCCGTGGCCTCGACCGCGTGCAGGCCGCCCGCTTGCATCTGGTGCTGCCGGACCGGCCGCTGTTCTCGCGCGACAAGATTGACCCGTCGGCGTCGATCGTCCTCAAGGTGCGCGGCGCGCTTGAGCCGCAACAGGTGCGCGCCATCCGCCATCTGGTGGCGACCGCGGTCAGCGGACTTAAGCCTGAGCGCGTGTCGGTGATCGACGAAACCGGCAAATTGCTCGCCGACGGCGCCGCCAAGAGCGATCCGGTCGAGGGCGCCGGCGCCGACGAGCGCAAGGCAGCTTACGAAAAGCGCCTGCGCGAGCAGGTCGAGGCAATCGTCTCCTCGGTGGTCGGGCCCGGCCACGCGCGGGTCGAGATCACCGCCGATTTCGACCTCAACCGTATCACTCAGACCTCCGATAAATTCGATCCCGACGGCCGCGTGGTGCGCTCGAGCCAAACCCGCGAGGAAAGTTCGTCGAGCGGCGACGAAAAGGGCGCACCGGTATCGGTCGGCAACGAGCTGCCCGGCGCCGGCAAACCGACGGGCGCCGCCGGCAGCAGCAGCGACCAGAACCGCAAGACTGAGGAAATCGTCAACTACGAAATCTCGCGCATCACCAAGACTGAGGTGACCGAGGCCGGCCGGGTCAACCGCATTTCCGCAGCCGTGCTGGTGGACGGCAACTACACCAAGAACGACAAGGGCGCGGTCACCTATCAGCCGCGTTCCAAGGAAGAGATCGACCGCATCACGGCGCTGGTGCGCTCGGCCATTGGCTTCGATACCAAGCGCGGCGATCAGCTCGAAGTGGTCAATCTGCGATTCGCGGAAACTTCGCCGATACCGATCAACGAGCCGACCGGCTGGATGGCCTATCTGCAATTCACCAAAGACGACATCATGCGATTCGCCGAACAGGGCGTGATGGTGGTGCTCGGCTTGGTCGTGCTGCTGATGGTGGTGCGTCCGCTCGTGCGCCGAATCGTGACGCCCGAGGGCCCGATGACCGGCGGCGCGGCAGCCTTCGCGGGCGCGGCCGGCAGGGCCGGGGGTTGCCAGCATGATCGGGGTGCAATATGCCGCCGCCGGTTCGCCTGGAGCCGGCAGCATAACCATTCCGACTAACGTCGCTGCAGCGCCCACCGCCGCAAATATCGCCGCAATGGCCGGCGCTCAGGAAGCAGTCGCCGTCTCCAACCGTACCTCTGCGATGATCGATGTCGCCCAAGTGCAGGGACAGGTTCACGCCCAATCGGTAGAAAAAGTCGGCGAACTCGCCGAGAAGAATCCGAACGTGGCGGTCTCCATCATCCGCAACTGGATCCACGAGGTCATGGCTTCCGCCTACGCCCAAGACAAAAAAGAACACGGTCGCGAGGACATCAGTGGGCTGATGGCCGATCTCGCCAGCCGCCCGCAGGTCAACAAGGGACGGCGCAAGCTGTCGGGACCGGAACGGGCAGCGGTGCTCATGCTCTCGCTCGGCGAGCGCTACGGCGGCAAGATCTTCAGCCTGCTCGACGACGACGAGCTGCGCGAAATTTCGACCGCGGCGTCGTCGCTGGGAACCATTGACGCCTCGTCGGTCGAGGAATTGCTGCTCGAATTCGTGTCCCTCATGTCGGGCTCGGGCGGCGTGCTCGGCAGTTACGACGTCGCCGAGCGGCTGCTGCAGCAATACCTGCCGAAAGATCGCGTCGGCGGCATCATGGACGACATCCGCGGACCCGCCGGCCGCAATATGTGGGAAAAGCTGGCCCACGTGCATGAAGAAGTGCTGGCGAACTATCTCAAGAACGAATACCCGCAGACCGTGGCGGTGGTGATGAGCAAGCTGCGCGCGGAACACGCCGCGCGCGTGCTGGCAATTCTCCCTCAGGACTTCTCCACCGACGTGATCGGCCGCATGCTGAAAATGGAGGCAATCCAGAAGGAAGTGATCGACGGCGTCGAAGAAACGCTGCGCACCGAATTCATGACCAACCTGTCGCAGACCCGCAGGCGTGACGCCCATGAGGCGATGGCGGAGGTGTTCAACAATTTCGACCGCCAGACCGAAACTCGCTTTCTCACCGCGCTGGAAGCGGAAAACCCCGACGCTGCCGAACGCATCAAGGCGCTGATGTTCACATTCGACGACTTGGTCAAGCTCGACAGCGGTTCGGCGCAGACGCTGATGCGAAAATTCGAGAAAGACAAACTGGCGATCGCATTGAAGGGCGCTTCTGAAGAGGTGCGCCAGTTCTTCTTCGGCAACATGTCGACGCGCGGGGCCAAGATGCTGGTGGATGAGATGCAATCGATGGGTCCGGTGCGCCTACGCGACGTCGACGAGGCGCAGACGCTGCTGGTCAATATCGCCAAGGACCTTGCGGCCAAGGGCGAGATCCTGATTGCAAAGAGCCGTGGCGACGACGAACTGATCTACTGATGAAAGCAAACGCCAAATACCTGTTCGACGAAGACTTCTCCTCCGGGGAGAAGGTGCCGACTATTACATTGGTCGAGGCCGAGCGTCGGCGTGCGGATGCCGAATCGTTGGCCTATCGCAAGGGCTTTGCCGCCGGCCAGGAGCAAGCGCAGAGCGCTGCCCTCGCAGTGATCGCCGACGCGATGGAGCGGCTCGACAAGGCGCTCAC
>DAIMKK010000129.1:6818-7318 GCA_036721745.1 Pseudolabrys sp.
CAGCCGGGCAATGAGCCCACCCAAGCCCAGATATCGGTCCACCTGCTCGATGCCGCGACCGAGCGCGAACTCAAGGCGCTCACCGGCATCGAGGCGCGGCTGGAGACCGAAGCGGTGGAAGTGGCGGTCGCGGTTGCCAGCAAGCTCGCACCCGAGCTGATCGCGCGCGAGCCATTCGCGGAAGTTTCCGCGCTGGCTACCGAATCCTTCAGTCATCTGGTGAAGGCGCCGCATGTGGTCGTGCATATCGGCACCGATATTTACGAAATGGCCAAGGCCAAGCTCGATGAGATCGCACAGGCGCGCGGGTTCGAGGGTCGCCTGGCGGTGCTGTCCGATCCGGGCATGGCGCCCGGCGACTGCCGCATCGAATGGGCCGATGGCGGCGTCGCCCGCGACCGCGCAGCGATCCTTGCGACAATCGATGACGTGGTCGCCCGCTACGTGGCGGCGCGCACCGCCGACGCTACCAATTAGGAATTCTGGAGACCGATGCGATG
>DAIMKK010000130.1:0-7311 GCA_036721745.1 Pseudolabrys sp.
CGGCAAGCCGTGACGCCGCGCCGATCGCCGCGCTGCATGCCGCCTCGTTCCGGCGCGGCTGGAGCGAGCAGGAAGTCGAGGGCCTGCTGACCGACCGCCACGTCATCGCCCACCGCGCCATGACCGGATCGAAAATGACCGGTTCGACCATGGCCGGCTTCATCATGTCGCGGCTGGTCGAAGACGAGGCGGAAATCCTCTCGGTCGCGGTCGCAGGGAGCAGGCGCGGCCGCGGACTGGCACGCAACCTGCTTAATCTGCATATGCGCCGGCTGGCGGCCTTGGGCACGCGCGCGGTGTTCCTGGAGGTCGACGAGTACAATGCCGCGGCAATCCGGCTTTATGATCGCGCCGGTTTTCACGAGATATCCCGTCGCCCCAATTACTATCCGGGCCCCGGCGGCAAGGCGGTCGCCGCGCTGGTGTTGCGACGCGATTTGGTTTAATCGCCCGATGGACCGCCGCGGATGCGCTCAATATGCTATGAATGCTAGATCGCAGAGACGACGAGAAAGCCAATCGTGACCACGCCTGACCAGAGCATCTCCGACCGGAGAAATATCGAGGCCCTGTGCGCCGCCAAGGGCATGCGCATGACCGAGCAGCGCCGCACCATCGCGCGCGTCTTGGCCGGGTCGGACGATCATCCCGACGTCGAGGAGCTCTATCGGCGCTGCACCAAGGTCGACGATCGGATTTCCATTTCCACCGTCTATCGCACCGTGCGCCTGTTCGAGGATGCCGGCATCATCGAACGGCACGATTTCCGCGAGGGGCGTGCGCGCTACGAAACCGCCACCGAATCCCATCACGACCATCTGATCAATCTGCGCAGCGGCGAGGTGATCGAATTCCGCTCGGACGAAATCGACCGTCTGCAGGCGGAAGTCGCGCGCAAGCTCGGCTACAAATTGGTCGATCACCGGCTCGAGCTCTACGCCCTCCCGCTCGACGACGACAAGAGTAGTTGATGGTGCGCGCGTTTCTGGTCGCGTCGTTCTTCTTCACGATGACGCCGTTGCTGATCTCGGTGCAGTGGCTGCTCGACAAGCTCCACCTGCCGGGCGCGGGCGCGATCGGCGTCCACTACTACCACGCGCTGTGCGCCGTCCTGCGCCTTCGCATTCGCGTGGTGGGCGAGCCGGTGCACGAGCGCGCGGTGCTGTTCGTGTCCAATCACGTGTCCTGGGCCGATATCCTAGTGATCGGCTCGATCGCGCCAGTGGCCTTCGTCGCCAAACGTGAAGTCGCCGATTGGCCGATCGTCGGTGTCGCCGCCCGCTTGCAGCGCACGGTATTCGTCGACCGCACGCGCCGGCAGCAGACCGGCGAAGCCGTCGGCGAGATCGTCAAGCGCTTGGCCTCCGGCATTTCGGTCGTGCTGTTCGCCGAAGGCACCTCGAGCGACGGCAACCGCGTGCTGGCGTTCCGCTCCGCTTTGGTCGGCGCGGTGAAGGAGGCAAGCGCGCGCGCCGGGCGCGGCATCCTGATTCAGCCGATGTCGATCGGCTACACCGGCCAGCATGGCATTCCGATGGGACGGCAGCATCGCCCGCTGGTCGCCTGGTACGGCGATCTGGACTTCATGCCGCATATCAAAGAATTCATCGCGCGCGGCGCGGTCGACGCCGTGGTCAGTTACGGTGATCCGGTCGAGGCCGACGGCACCGCCGACCGCAAAGCCATGGCGAAATCGCTCGAAGGCGCGGTGCGGGCGCTCAACACGGCGACGCTACGCGAGCGGCCGCGCAAAGCGCCCGCCATCGCGTCTTAAAAACGTCATGAAATCAAAGGCATGGGAGTGGCGGGACAAACCCTGTCCCGACAGGCTAGATTAGCCACCCGGTTCGAACGCGAGCGGCATGAGCAGAACCCGCAAAGTCCACGTCAAGTCCTTCGGCTGCCAGATGAACGTCTACGATTCCCATCGTATGGCGGACACTTTGGCGCCGGCCGGCTACAGCGAGACCGCGGAAGCCGCCGACGCCGACTTGGTGATCCTCAACACCTGCAACATCCGCGAAAAGGCCGTCGATAAACTCTATTCCGAGATCGGCCGCATCCGCGAGATGAAGGAGGGGGCCGCCGCACAAGGCCGCCGCATGCTGATCGCGGTCGCCGGCTGCGTGGCGCAGGCGGAAGGGCAAGAAATCATCCGCCGCGCCGGCGCGGTCGACTTGGTGGTCGGCTCGCAGAATTATCACCTGCTGCCCGGACTGCTCGACCGCGCGCAAGCGGGCGAACGGATCGTCGATACCGAATTCCCACTGGACGACAAGTTCGACGTACTCGCCGCGCCACGACCTGAAGCCATTGCTAAGCGCGGAATTTCCGCTTTCGTCACCGTGCAGGAAGGCTGCGACAAGTTCTGCACCTTTTGCGTGGTGCCTTACACGCGCGGCGCCGAAGTCTCGCGCCCGGTCGAGAAGATCGCCGCCGAAGTCGAGCGCCTGGCGCAAGCCGGCGTGCGCGAGGTGACGCTGATCGGACAGAACGTAAATGCCTATCACGGGCTTGACGCCGACGGGCGTCCGGCAACACTCGGCCGGCTGTTGCGCCATTTGGCGCAAGTGCCCGGCATCGTTCGCCTGCGCTACATGACCAGCCATCCGCGCGACATGGACGATGACCTGATCGCCGCCCATGGCAACCTGCCCGCGCTGATGCCCTATGTGCACCTGCCGGTGCAGTCCGGTTCCGACCGCATTCTGGCGGCGATGAACCGCAGGCATACCCGCAAGGATTATCTCGACGTGATCGCGCGCCTTGCGTGCGCACCGCGCCGATCTCGCCTTCACCTCTGATTTCATCGTCGGCTTTCCGGGCGAGACCGAAGACGATTTCCGTGCGACCCTGACGCTGGTGGAAGAAGTCGGCTTCGCTACCGCTTACAGCTTCATGTATTCGCCGCGCGCCGGCACGCCGGCAGCCGAGATGGCGGCCCAGGTTGCGTCGGACGAGCAGGTCGAGCGCCTGCAACGCCTGCAGACCGTCATCACCCGCCAGTGGCGGGCCTTCAACGCCCAAGCCCTCGGCCGCACCGTCGAGGTGCTACTGGAGAAGCCGGGCAAGCTCCCTGGGCAATTGGTCGGTCGAACCCCATATTTGCAGGCGGTGCAGGTGATGGCGCCGCGCGCCATGATCGGTTCGCTCGTGCAGGTTGCCATCACCAAAATCGGCAGCAATACGCTGTTCGGCGCGCTCACCGAGCCGGTACAGGCGCCGGTCCTCGCCGCAGCAGGACCTTGAGAACTCATTTGCGCACATCAGATCCCGTGATCCCGGCCGCCGCAGCTTCCGAAGAAACTGCCACCACGCAGATCGTGCTCGCCTTCGAGGATAACCGGCTGGCGTCCATCCTATTCGGGCAGTACGGACAAAATCTCGCGCTGATCGAGCGCCGCCTCGGCGTGGTAGCCGAGCAGCGCGGCAATCACGTCACCATCGACGGCTCGCGCGGCGGCTGCGAGCAGGCCCGCCGCGTGCTGGAGGGACTCTACGAGCACATCAAGCGTGGCCACGAGCTCGCCCAAGGCGACGTCGAGGGCGCCATAAGGCAGGCGATCGCGCAAGGCTCGCTGTTCGACTACGACCCGGCGAGTGCGCGGCCGGCCTTCGAAGAAATCAATTTGCGAAAACGCCCAGTGCGCGCGCGCACCGCCGCGCAGGACGCCTATATCCGCGCGCTCAAGCGCAATCATCTGGTGTTCGGCACCGGACCTGCCGGCACCGGCAAAACCTGGCTCGCGGTCGCGCAGGCGATCCAGATGTTCGAGCGCAAGGAAGTCGACCGCATCATCCTGTCGCGGCCGGCGGTGGAAGCCGGCGAACGGCTCGGCTTCCTGCCCGGCGACATGCGCGAGAAGGTCGACCCCTATTTGCGCCCTATCTACGACGCGCTCTACGACCTGATGGATGCCCGCATCGTCGAACGCGCGCTGCAGGCCGGCGAAATCGAGATCGCGCCGCTCGCCTTCATGCGCGGGCGCACGCTGTCGAACGCCGCCGTCATCCTCGACGAGGCGCAGAACACCACCTCGATGCAGATGAAGATGTTCCTGACCCGTCTGGGCGAGAACAGCCGTATGATCGTCACCGGCGATCCGAGCCAGGTCGACCTGCCGAGCGGTCAGACCTCCGGCCTCGCCGAAGCGGTGCGGCTGCTCGACGGCATTGAGGGCATCGGCCATGTCGCCTTCACCCATGAAGACGTGATCCGCCACGAGCTGGTGGGGCGCATCGTGGAAGCTTATGACCGCAAGTCCGCACGCGAGGACAAGAAATGACCAGCGCGCCGGGCCGGCGCGCGGCAGCGCCGGCGATCGACATCCAAATCCAATCGCCGTTGTGGGACCCGCAACCTTTGGCCGCGCAGACCGTGCGCGACGCCATTGCCGCCGCAGCGACGATGCTCGTAACGGGGAGCGGCGAAGTGAGCGTCGTTCTGACCGACGATAAGGCGATCCAAAAGCTCAATCGCGATTGGCGCGGCATCGACAAGCTGACCAACGTGCTGTCGTTTCCGGCTGCTAAATCCGGCGGCGCGGCGCTCCTCGGCGATATCGTGATCGCTTATGAAACGCTCGCCCGCGAATGCGCCGATGAGAACCGGGTATTTCTCCATCATCTGGCCCATCTCACGGTGCATGGTTTTCTCCACCTCATAGGCTACGATCACCAGAATGATTCTGATGCCGACGCGATGGAAAGCCTCGAAAGCAAGATTATGCTGTTCATGAAATTGCCGGACCCCTATCTCGCGCGCGATCTGGGCGATTCTTGACCGCCATGCCTGACAACGATCCTTCAAGTTCCAGCTCCATCGACGCCGCAGCTCCCTACGAGCCGCGCCTTCTGCCGGTGCCGGTGCCGCCGCCGCGCGAAGGCGGGGAAAGCTGGGTGGTGCGCGTGTTTCGGGCGATTTTCGGCCGCAAGCCGAACTCGCGCGCCGATCTCAAGGACGTGCTCGACGCCATGCCGCCCGGCGAATCCGGCTTCTCGCCAGAGGAAAGCCGGATGCTCAAGAACATCCTGGGCCTGCGCGAGCGCCGGGTGGGGGATGTGATGATCCCGCGCGCCGACATCGTCGCCGTGCAGCAAGACATCACGCTCGGCGAACTGGTGCGCACCTTCGAGGGCGCCGCGCATTCGCGCCTGGTGGTCTATAACGACACGCTCGACGATCCGATCGGCATGGTGCACATCCGCGACCTGATCGGGTTTATGACCGCGCGCGCAGCCGTCGACCCGGCAAAAAACGCCAAGCGCAAGAAGCCGCTGCCAGCCGGACTTGATCTCAAAGCGATCAATCTTTCCATGCCGTTGTCGGCAGCCAAGATCGTGCGCGAAATCCTGTTCGTGCCACCATCGTCGCGGGTGATCGACCTGCTCGCGCGCATGCAGGCGACGCGGATTCACCTGGCGCTAGTGGTCGACGAATATGGCGGCAGCGACGGCCTGGTTTCGATCGAGGACATCGTCGAGCAGATCGTCGGCGAGATTGCCGACGAGCATGACGAAGACGAGACGCCGCACGTGGTGCGGCAACCCGACGATTCATTTATCGCCGACGCGCGCGCCCATCTCGAGGACGTGGCGGCAACCATCGGCAACGATTTCGACCCCGGCGAGGTAGCCAAGGAGGTCGATACGCTCGGCGGCTATCTGGTGACGCGCGCCGGCCGCCTGCCGCTGCGCGGCGAGTTGATCCCCGGACCCGGGCTGTTCGAGTTCGAGGTCCTGGACGCCGATCCGCGCCGCATCAAGCGCGTGCGCATCACACGGCTCAAGGAAAAGCGCGAACGCCCGCGCGAGCAACGCAAGCGCGGCGAGCCGGATGCGGTGCTCGCCGGTACCACGCCGCCAGTCTTGGCCGTCGATGACGCGCCGGCGCAGAAGGATGCCGGGTCCTTTCCCGGTTCTTCCACCGGCACGCACCGCCCGTGATTGTCACCCGCCTCGCCTATGCGGTGGTGCTCGCCTTCGGCTGGCGGCGCGCCCTCATCGCCTTCCTCGCCGGTGCCGCATCGGCGTTGGCGCTGGCTCCGATCAATACCTGGCCTATTTTGTTCCTGACCTTTCCGGTGCTGATTTGGCTGGTGGACGGCGCAGCCGCCGGACGCTGGCACGGCGCCATCACCGCGGCGGCCGCCGGCTGGTGCTTCGGTTTCGGCTATTTCCTCGCCGGACTTTATTGGGTCGGTTACGCCTTCCTGGTCGATGCCAAGACCTTCGGCTGGCTGTTGCCGGTGGCGGTCGCAGGCCTGCCGGCCTATCTCGCGCTCTACACGGCGTTGGGGCTCGCCGCGGCGCGGCTGATCTGGGTGCGCGGAACGACGCGCATTTTGGCGCTCGCCGTCACGCTCACCGGCGCGGAGTGGCTGCGCGGCCATCTGCTCAGCGGATTTCCTTGGAACACGTTCGGCTACGCGCTGACCGAGCCGCTGGCGCTGGCGCAAAGCATTTCGCTTACCGGTATCTGGGGCCTCACCTTCCTTTGCATCGCGATCTGCGCGAGCCCCGCCGTGCTCGCGGACGACTTGGCGGACACAACCCATCCGCGGCGCGCGCCGCTTTTCGGCGTGCTCGTTCTCGTGGCGCTCGCCAGCTATGGCGTCGTGCGGCTGTGGCAGCATCCGACCGAATATGTGAGCGGCGTGAAACTGCGCATCATGCAGCCCAATCTGCAACAGGACGAGAAATTCAATTACGCCGCCAAGTCGCAGATCATGGAACGCTATCTACGCCTGTCGGACCGCGCCACCGGACCGAACTCGAACGGCGTGCACGACGTCACGCATTTGATCTGGCCGGAATCGGCGTTCCCGTTCTTTCTTGCCCGTGAGCCGGACGCGTTAGCGCAAATCGCGGCCCTGCTGAAACCTTCCACCGAATTGATCACCGGCGCCGTGCGCGCCGCGCCGAGCGCCAGCGCCAGCGCCGGCAATGTGCGCGCCTATAATTCGGTCTATGTGATCGATCCGGACGGCTCGTTCCGCGGCATCTACGACAAGGTGCATCTGGTGCCGTTCGGCGAATACCTGCCGTTCCAGCGCGTGCTTGAACGGCTCGGCTTGCGACAGCTCACCAAACAGGTCGGCGGTTTCCTGTCGGGCGACCGCCGGCGCGCCATGGATGTGCCGGGCGCGCCGAAAATGCTGCCGCTGATCTGCTACGAAGTGATTTTCCCCGGAGCAGCAGTGCCGAGCGGCGAGCGGCCGGGCTGGCTGGTCAATGTGACCAATGACGGCTGGTTTGGAATCAGTTCCGGCCCCTATCAGCATTTCCAGCAGGCGCGCGTGCTCGCGATCG